>JBGVLO010000166.1:0-4185 GCA_045124315.1 Lachnospiraceae bacterium | reverse complement strand
ATTATTAACCTTGTTGTGAAATAGATTTGATGTTTTATATTTCCTAATCAAAAAGGAACTCCTTGCTGTCACTTACGGCAGCAAGGAGTTTATGTGAATTTATCTTAAACAAGTTCAGTGAATACCATACTTTTCAATGATATAGTCCATATCCTTGTCGCCTCTGCCGGAGAGGTTGATAAGCACAGAACCCTTGCCCATTGTCTTAGCGAGTTTCATGCCGTAGGCAACGGCGTGGGAACTTTCAATGGCAGGAATGATACCTTCCATTCGGGAAAGTTCAAAGAAAGCATCGACCGTCTCATCATCGGTAACTACATCATACTTCACTCTGCCGAGATCGTGTAAAAATGCGTGTTCCGGACCACAAGACGGATAATCCAGACCACTTGCTACGGAATATACCGGTGCCGGCTCACCCTTTTCATCCTTTAACATAATGCTGTTAAATCCGTGCATAACACCTTCTTCTCCATAGGTAAGGCTTGCTGCATGATCGCCAAGTGCAGTTCCTCTTCCAAGCGGCTCAACACCATAAATATCAACCGGGTCATTTAGAAATCCCGAAAACAATCCCATAGCATTAGAACCTCCACCCACACAAGCAACAACCGCATCTGGCAGTTCTCCTGTCATTTCTAAGAACTGTTCTCTTGCCTCGATTCCTACCACGCTCTGAAAATCTCTTACCATCATAGGGAACGGATGAGGTCCCACAACAGAACCAATACAATAGATTGCATCCTTATATTCCTTACAATATGCCATAAACGCTGCATCAACAGCTTCTTTGAGTGTCTGTAATCCGTCCGTCACTTCAATGACTCTGGCTCCAAGTATTTTCATTCTCGCAACATTAGGTGCCTGTTTTTTTATATCCACAGCACCCATATAGATGTCGCATTCCAATCCGAAATATGCTGCAGCAGTTGCAAGTGCAACACCATGCTGACCAGCTCCTGTTTCTGCAATAACTTTTTTCTTCCCCATATACTTTGCAAGAAGCACTTCTCCCATACAATGGTTCAGTTTATGTGCGCCGGTATGGTTCAAATCCTCTCGTTTTACATAAAGCTGAACTCCCGTTCCAATCTTATCTGATAGTCTCGCCAGATGAGAAATCGGTGTAGGTCTGCCCTGAAATTCCTTACGAATACGCCTAAGCTCACATATAAACTGTCTGGACTTACAAATTGTCTGATATGCCTCACTAATTTCATTCATAGCAGTCTGTAATTCCGGTGGAATATAAGAACCACCGTATTTTCCGAAATACCCCTTTGCATCCGGGTAATTTTTAAAGTAAGTGTCAAAATCAATATTATTATACATCATAGTATTATCCTCCATATTCTAAATTTTGCTTTTTGTCTGTTTTTATTTGTTTCTCATATATTATTCTGGCGCATAAGCGCCACCATAATTTTCGTGCCATGCTTCACACCTCCCGATAATTCAATGAACCTTCCTGTCAAAGAAGCATAAAAAAACGCCCTTGACAGAATGATAAAATCTGTCAAGGACGAATACGATACTTAAATAAAAAGTAAACAAAATCCGCGGTGCCACCTTGATTTACAGCTATGCCGCTGTACGCTTAGCAGGATACCAACATATCCCCGGCAACTAACGTATGCCCATACGTCGCAGAATACTCGGTGCATATATACACTTTTGACTGCGCCCTCAGCGGTCCATTTGACAACTTGTTTCTCACCTGATTCTCAGCACCACAGGCTCTCTGTAAAGGCATCATTGCCGTTATCTCCGCTTCAACGGTTTATATAATATATAAAATTGTTATGAATTATAGAACCATTTTTCTTAAATGTCAAGTATTTTTTCTCTTATGAAACCTGAAATTTTCTGTTGCTTAATAATCAAGCGATCCGCCATAATCGTTCCAATCACCAAACATTTTCCTGTTTCTGACTGCTTAATTAATTTTCCGAGCATATATCAAAAACAGTTCTATCCTTCTTCTTATCACGCTGAATAGAGTCAATCATAAATCCTTCACATTTAAATATCCCGGAGTATGATACTCCGGGATAAAATCAGTTTTCTATAATCTATTTGAAGAAGGGCCTTTATCCTTCGATGGCAATATACTTTTTGTCCTCTATCTGAGTTTTCCTTTCTTCTGGTTTTGGAATGGACAATCTCAAGACACCGCTTTCATATTTAGCATGAATATCTTCCTGCTTGATATCCTCGCCCACATAGAAAGATCTGCTCATACTGCCTGCATAACGTTCACGACGAACAAATTTTCCTGTCTTTTCTTCCTTCTCCTCTTTGTCCAGACCTTTCGTTGCACTAATCAACAGATATCCGTTTTTCAGTTCCAAAGAAAGCTCTTCTTTTTTGAATCCCGGAAGATCAATGTCTACTTCATAGCGATCTTCCTGTTCTTTCACATCTGTTTTCATCATGTTTGCTGCATGGCGTCCATACAGTTTTTTCTGTGCCTTCTTCATTTCTCGATCATCGAATACCGGAAAATCAAAGAAATCATCAAAGAATTCGTCAAATAAATTTTCTCCAAAAATACTAGGTGTTAACATAATCATCGCTCCTTTTTCAAAATAGTTTTTTGAAACTGGGGATGTTTAGGAAGAATCATGAACTTGTGGTTCTTTCTTTCTCCTGTTTCTAATTATGTTATATCACCATTATTAGCACTTGTCAATAGTGAGTGCTAATTTTTCTGTGAACTTTTTGTGTCTTTATAAAATCATACGTTCTTTTGTTAGCTTCAATCATGTTCACATTTACCTCACTAAACTTCAAATCGCCTGTTACTTTCAAACACACTGGAAGCCTGAAAGTTCACACTCACCTTACAGAAACCCTTCATATAGGTTTATCTTTCATCTTTGTTCCACTCGTTCAGCAATTTGATAATCTCCTGATATTTCTTCGATTTCATCATCGGATTACGTTTCAACTGGCTCAATGCATATGTATACTGTTTGTTGGATTTCTCCATAAATTTTATATGACGCTGCTCCAGTTTCTTTAACCATTCTTCACGTTCAGGTAAACCGTCAAATTCCGGAAGCTGCATATGCTCCCTGATTTTATTGATACGTTCTTCGTTTCTTTCACGCAGACGATTCACTCTGTCTTCCATTTTTTCATGAAGATTCTCGCTCAACACCCTTAGCTCGTTCATATCTGGCACTGGCGTAAACGCAACAATTGCATCGATCCTACGCTCAATACGTTTCATGGTTTCGTTATTCTCAGCCAATGTTTCCAAAAGATCTCGCAGTTCCATCGCTTCGTTAAATGAAATCGTCGTATCGTATGTAAATAAAATAATCAATAATATAGAACATATTTCACATACTGCTCGAGGTATCCTCATAAGTACATCTGCAATTGGCACATGAATAATCTGGACCAATACTACAGATAAGATTCCCCAAAATATCGATACGAACAGACATATGTATCCCTTATAGTTCAAAGGCAATTCACTATAATCCCAGTATTTCACCTGAAATAGTTTTTCCATAACCGGACCAATGACCAGTTCAAATATTGTCGCAGTGAGTGATCCGACAACAAACACTGCTAACCCTTGAGCCCTGATCGGAACTGTCGTTATTAATATACTAATCGCTACAAATCCATAGATTGGTATGAATGGTCCGTGTAAAAAACCACGATTTACAAATTTCCATTTCCTATTTCTATAAAATTCCTTCATCGAAACGAAACAACATTCCCAAATCCATCCGATAAATGCGTAGCAAAAGAAAAATAAAATCCATTGCGATATAGAATAACTCATCATTTTTCGACTTTCACTTCCTTTTCCAGATATAGAAAATAAGTATACTAAACTTAAAATAAGATTCAATGGAAGATTTATGATTTATATGTGAATTTTTTATAAAAAAGGCCGATACAAAACTTTTGCCTCATAACGCCCCACAAAGTCAAGTGTTTCTACACACAAAGTGTTTCTATGTGTACTTTTACTTAATGTAAATATGCGTAAAATTCAAATTCATCGCTTTATAATTGTTATTCCTATCCAACAACTCGCTCCCATAATAATCGGTTTTCCACCAGTTCTAATAAGTTTAATGATATCCGTGTTCAATCCTATTGCCGCCATCGCCATTACAATAAAAAATTTACTAAGTTCTTTAAATGGTGTAAAAAAGCTAG
>JBGVLO010000165.1:0-28242 GCA_045124315.1 Lachnospiraceae bacterium | reverse complement strand
GGAAGACCCGGATATTCTGATTTTGGACGAGCCTATGAATGGTTTGGATAATCAGGGAGTGGAGGATATCAGGAAGCTGTTGCTGGCTTTAAAAGAGCAGGGAAAGACCATCCTCATCGCCAGTCATAATAGAGAGGATATTGATGTGCTTTGTGACCATGTGTGGGAGATGGATAAGGGCGTGGCCAATCAGGTAAGGTGAGGCAAACGATACAAACTGTTTTCATACCTTTTTCTTTTGTGCTATACTAAATGTAACGGTAGAAAGGCGGAGCAAGAATGGAAACTAGAAATGCCATGGAAAGAATAGTTAGAGCAGTTCCGATTGGTATGATTTTAATACTGGGATTTGTGATGAGATGTGAGTTGTTTCATGCAAATCTTAGCGACACATTGTATGCCGCATATCCCTCGATGATGTGTAATGTTGAAGAGGGGGAGTTTCAGCAGTTTATGAATGAAGTAATGCAGGATTCACAAAATACCGGTGTATCCTGCTTTCTTGTTCAAAACAACACGGAATCAAGGCTAGAGCATACAATCACAATTTATACCAGTGAAAATTCAATTACAAAAAAAATATTGCAAAAAAAATATGCGATACAAGACGGAACTTATAAGTCGCTGTTGAATGGATTAACAAAAATTTGTGTATTGCCATTTACGGAATTATCTTATGCAGATTTTCAAAGTAATCCGAACATAGGCGTAATAAATATAACAGGTGATGTAACGAAGTTATATAAACAATTAGAACAAAACTATACAGTAGCATATCCAAGAATTATACAATCAGATGAAACAGATATGATTGTGATTGTTTGGTTGCTGATTGCTATTTGTGTAATTTTGGTCAGTGGCAGCAGTATCGTACGAAAGAAAAAACAATATATGATACGGGTAGTGTATGGAGAAGATCTTGGAGGATTGGTAGTAAAATCTATGTTAGTAGATGGTATCGTATACGGAATGCTGTATGTGTCAACCAAAATCTTTGTGAACCAATTTTGTTCTGGGGATTATAAACCACATATTGCTTGTTGTCTATATGTGATAGGTTGCGTGATAGCTATTTCTCTGAATGGATTGTTTTTTAAAATGAGTCCTCGCTCTGTATTTTCCAATACAACAGAAAATAGAGGAACTCTGGTATTTTTGAATATCTGTAAATTTTTGGCATTTGCTGTTGTGGTATTTAGTATAGCAACCAATATAGATACACTGGGAAAATCTTTGCATATAATAGGTACAGATAAGTTATATATGCAGTACCAAGAGGATTGTTTTATGACAATAGAGGAAGATTCCTCTTTGATAAATGAAAATGGAATGAAAACAGGAGATAGAGAGAAAGCAGTTGCAGAAATATGGGAAAATATTTATGGAACAGAATATCATACTGTGCAACCTGTGATTGCCATGCGAATTACGTCAAATCCTACGGTTGTTTTAATGAATTGTTACGCAAAATCTCTTTTGCCAGGCAGTCTTCAAAATCCAAAAATAGGAGACGGGGTTACTGTTTTTTATCCAAAATCTTGGAGAAATATAGGACATGAAATGCAGTTTTTACTTGGATTATATGCAGAGAACAGCGAAAATGTAGATTGGCAAATGATACAGTATTCCGATCGTCTTTCTGTTCCTTATATAGCCTCGGAAGATATGAGTGTTTTTTCGGAAGTAGGAAATCCAGTGATTATATATTGCGGAGAACAGGTTACCTTCCAATCCACAATGTTTCAAAATCACCAAAATGTAATTTATCAATGGAAAGATGCAAAAAAAATAGATGAAGCATTGAAACTATCAGAGAATCAATTGAAGATGGTTACTACGAATGTAGGGGAATATTCTATGTATCAAATGCAATTTGTACGTCAAATGCTTCGGTTTTTCAGTTCCTTGTGCATATTTATATTGTTATTAGAAATAGCCATAACCATTACATTGTGTAATATGGAATTCAAGCTTCATGGAATGGAATATGCATTAAAAAAGGTGTATGGATATTCTTTTTTTAACCGAAATCGGGGATATATATGGAAAAGCAATATAGGGAATATTTTATTGGTTTCTAGTCTTGCTATTATGGGTGGGATAACACAAACAGCAAGACCTAGCACTTACATATTAGTTGGATTTCTTGTTATCTCTATAGAAAATGGAATTACAATTGCTTATATATTATATAGGGAAAAGCAATCTGTACGAAAAATTTTGAAGGGAGGCTGCCTATGATTGCGTTACAACATATATGCAAATATTTTGGAAAAAAGCAGATATTTGAGGATTTTTCATTGGAAATACCTGATGGAAGTTTTATCATAATAACGGGTGAAAGCGGTTGCGGAAAGACAACTCTATTAGATATGATCGGCGGTTTAGAAACTCCAGACACAGGTGAGATTGTCGTTGATGGGAAAAATATAAATAAAATTCCGAGACGAATATATTTCAGAGAGGAAGTAGGATTTTTGTTTCAAAATTTTGCTCTGATGGAGAACAAAACCGTGAAACAAAATTTGGAAATTATTAAGCCTAAAAACAGATCTGCAGTGTCGATTGAGGAAGCATTGGAACGAGTTGGGTTGATACATACATTGCATACAAAAGTATATCAATTATCTGGAGGAGAACAGCAACGGATTGCATTGGCAAGATTAATCATTAAAAAATGTAACTATATTCTTGCAGATGAACCAACTGGTTCTTTGGATGAAAAAAATGGACGCTTAGTTATGGACCAATTACATCAGTTAAATAAAGAGGGAAAGTGCATTATTATGGTGACTCATAATCGTGCATTTTTGCCAGAGGCTGATATGGTAGTAGAATTATAAAGCTGATTTTATATTCCTATGATGGAAGCACTAGATGCCAGTCGCAGTTTTTTTCATGCGACTGGCATCTTTCTATTTTACGGTAATTTTCATTGTTTTGCTGTAAGAACCATAAAGATTCTATAGTGGTATCATAATTTAAGACACTTCCTGAGGCAAATCTTAATGAATTTGATATACTCTTATGATCAATTAGAAAGAAGGATAAAATTATGTCATCGTAGATGATCAGTAAATTAAGATAGACTGTATAAATTGTATCATCAAATTTGCCTTAGTTTCAATTCTACGTAAGGTATAGAGTTGAGTACATATTGTATTACTTTAAGAAGAGGGAAAACGCTTATAAAAGTGAATTTAAAAGTTTCATCATGTTCTTTTACAGATTGTTATGGATGGATGCCTGTTTCTTCTTTTTGGAGAAATCCTAAGAGGAAAAGTTCAAATCGTATATTGATTATTTTCAACAGTATTTGCTTGCAGTTTTTTTTCTAATATCATTATTGTAATTAGTGTCTTCTGATTAACAGAAAAATCTTGGAATTACTGACTTTCAGCCCGTTTTGTGGTAAAATATATGCAAGGTTTTTGGTAAAATGAAATCTTTCTTCTTGCCGTTTTTGATATATTTTACTACAAAGAGGCGAAAAATCGTGTACACATAAATCCCAACCGAGCAATTTTTTGAGAACGTAAATGCCATTGGATTGAGTATCGCCAGACAGTCCGGGGATTTGCACTAGCAGATAAGAAATTGTACGCTCTTCGTGATGTAACTGCAACAGTGGAAGCATTTCGCTGATTATGGCAAGAGTGACCAAAGATGGGGAGAGTGGTATTGATTCCAACTTTGAAGGCGCTAGAGGGGAAGAGTAGAGTTTTATTATTTCATTGAACTTTGGAGGATTGTGTAATTGGAAATTCAGCATGAGATAGCCGTAAAAATTGGAAAATTCATATGTGGCAAAAATGAAAGTGAAGAAAATAGACTTTGGATTACTTATGGTATAGAAGTACTTCTAAATGAAGTTTCAAAATTTTGCGTAGCATTACTTATTGCGACAGTATTAAACATATTTTGGGAAGTGCTTTTTTCGGGCGTATTATTGTTGTTGTTAAGAGCAATATCAGGAGGACGTCATTTTAAAAATAATATATGTTGTTTTATTGCATCTGATATTTCTTTGATATGTCCGGTATTATTTGCGAAAAAATGGCAATTAGGACAAAAGTGCCAGATTTTGGTATATATTGTTATTGGGATAATGTTATTGTTATGGACACCATTTGAAACAAATCAGAAAATGGGAAAAAGGAATAGGGTGAATAGAAAAATATTGATTATTATAGCATTTAGTGTGGGGATAGTAATTGAATATATTATTATTCGAAAGGATACAAGTGGTGGAATTACTGGATTGGTTGCATTGATTGAGTGTTTATCAATTTTGCCAAAACGGAAGGAGAGATAAGCAGGGCATATCTCCCCTTGAAAAATTTATTTAGAGTTCTCTTTTGAACTATCTTTTTTTAAGTGAATTTTTTTTAATTCTTTTGGAAGTTCAATTTGATGAAAGAAAAAGGAACTTGATAATGAAGTTGCGTGTGTTTCTCCAATCTGTTTTAGTAATTTTTTTAATTTAGTATTTTTCATATATATCCTCCTAATTTGTAATTGATAGTCTATAATTAGTATATTGAAATTCCTTTGATTGGTATGGAATTTTCGTAAAAGGCAGAAAAAATTACATAACTGACAAAAGGATTACAATTATGCATAAAAAATGATAAAATAGTGTGAATAATTTGAGGAGGAAGAGGAAAAGTAATAATGAGTGAAATTATAGCAAACCTATTGGCTGCAACCTGGATGCCGGCGGCAATTTTGATGTTGATGGGGCAAAAAGAGAATAAACAAAGAGCATATTTAGTGTTTCTAATATCCACTGCATTTTGTTTTGTATCACTTATGTTTGAAATTGATTTTACAATGATTGTAATAAGTGTAGCATCTATTCTTTTGGGATATAAAGCAAGAATAAGAGATGTGATAATTTTGATGCCTGTTTATATTGTGATTGCATTTGGAAATAATATGTCATATATCATAGTGGAAAAGTATTTTAGAATATCAAGTAGAGAAGCAAATACATTTCCATATTATACTTGGGTAATTGTTTTAACAACCATTCTAAACGTTGTGCTACTTTTGTTATTGAGATTTTCCTTTGGAAAATTTAGCCCGCATTGGAATAGGGAAAATAACAGGATTGCATTTATCATTGTAGGTGGAAATGTTGTATTGTGTACATTTTTATATGCATTGACGATTTTTGCTGCATGGAGAAATCATTATCCGACTGAGATGGAAGTGACCAATTTTTTGATCCTAGCTACATATACTGTATTATTGATTATTGTAACAATTGTTACGTTAAAGGTTTTTTATGATAAAGAGAGAATTGAACAGGAAAGGAAAGAGTTTCAACAGATTGAAGAATACACGGCTCAAATTGAAAGTATGTACAATAATCTTAGAGCATTTAAACATGATTATGTGAATATATTGACAACTTTGTCCGGATATTTTTTAGAAAAAGATTATCAGGGAGCAGAGAAGTATTTTGAAGAAAGTATACTTCCATCAGGGCGGAGAATTGTAAATGATAATTTTAAGATTAATTTATTATCTAATATTACAAATAAATCATTAAAGGGGTTAATTGCATCTAAATTGATGTATGCACATGAAATGGGAATAGATGTGTATATTGATATTATTGAACAAATAGATGAGATTGCAATGCAAGACATTGATTTATGCAGAGTGCTTGGGATTTATATTGACAATGCAATTGAAGCCTCGTTGGAAACAGAAAAGAAAGAAATAAAGTTTAATATGGTTAAGGAACCGAAACATGTAGCAGTCATTATAATGAATTCATTTGTAGATTCGGGATTAACTATTGGAAGAATGGAGAAGGAGGGTGTGTCCTCCAAAGGAGAAAATCGTGGAGTAGGTTTATCGAACGTAAGGAAAATATTGAGTGGCTATCCTAAAGTTTATAAGACAACATACATTGAAGATAGGTATTTCGTGCAAAAATTAGAGATATACAACGAAACAAGAAATTAGATTTAGAAGTATTAAAATCTAAACTGTTGTGTCATATGGAAATAATTGTTTGATATTGTTTATTATAGGGTCTCGTTATTCATTTATGAATGAAAATAGCTATTTGAGGATGAAATAAAGTGTGTAATAAAAAATGTGATAAACTATATATCATTGATAATAATTCATTGTTGGAATTGGATGATGATTTGAAAGAGGCTTATTTTGGAGATGGGAATAGATATGATTAATATATATTGTTGTGAAGATAATGAAATGGAGCGAAAAGAATTAAAATCAGTGATAGAAGAGGGCATTCGAACGGAAGGGATGGAGTTTTGTCTAGTCACGACTACAGCGTCACCTTATGAATTGCTTGAAATTGCTGCCAATGATACAGAATCATGTGTTTTTTTTCTTGATGTAGAATTAGGAGTGGATATGAATGGGTTATCTTTGGCACAGAAGCTTAGAGAAAGATTCCCGCGATGCTATATTATATTTACAACAAGTCACTCAGAAATGTCTTACATGACTTTTACATACAAGGTGGAGGCAATGGATTTTATTATCAAAGGTGATTTGAGAGAAATGAAGAACCGCGTAACGCAATGTTTGGCTCGAATTGAGGAATTGGAAAGAAGACAGAAAACTTGGAAATCGGAGGATTTTTTTTCGATTAAGATAGGGAGTAAGATAAAAAATATAATGATAAAAGACATATTATATTTCGAGGTGGCTGATACACCACACAAATTGGTATTGCATTGTGAAAGAATGTCCTTGGAATTTTCAGGGAAAATGAAAGATATTGAGAATAAGATGCCTTCATCATTTTGTCGTTGCCATCGCGGAGTTATTGTTAATAAAGCGTTTGTTGATAAGGTAGATTACGAAAAAGGCGAGGTTCTTTTAAAAAATGGTGATGTATGTCCAGTATCGATTCGATTAGGAAAAGGGTTAAAAGGATTTGAATAAATAACGTAATTAATCCTGGATAATAGAAATAGATACATATTTTTTAGGATTAAATAAGTTATTTTAATGCTATTGATTACATTTGTCTTGTAAGTGATTTGAGCTGTTTTGCTGATGCGAGACAGTTTTCTTTATTATCCATAGTAATAATACGCTCTTTCAAATCGATTTCTTTGATATGATTTGTGTTGATTAAAAAAGAACGATGCACTCTTGCAAAACGGTCATCCAATTCCTTGACTATGTTTGATAGCTTTCCATTAAATTCTAGAATTTTATTGGATTGGTGAAGGCGTATTTTGTGCGGTGTAATTGATGTTTCAAAATAGATGATATCATCAAAAGGGATACAATATTCCTGTTCTTCGATCATAAATGAGAATGTTTTGTGTATATTATTCAGAGGAGAATTATATTTTTGATATGCGTTTACTATGCAATTGTGAATGCGTTTTTTTACTTTTTTAGGCTCATCTTTAATGATATAGTCTAGAGCTTCTACCTTATATGTGAATGTCATATAGGACATTTCAGAATGAGTGGTTACAAAAACAATAAATCCGCGAGGATCTTTTTGACGTATCCTTCTAGCCAGCTCTAAACCATTGATGTCATTATTCAAGTCGATGTCGAGAAAATATAACCCTGTATCCTGTGTTTTAACAGAAATTGAATTTAGCAATTGATATGGATCGGGTGTTGCTGTTTCTAAATGTAAATCAAAATCTTCTATCAGTATAACATCGGATATACAGTTTTTAAAATAATCTAATTGTTTTTGGTTATCTTCGCAAAGATAGATTCGTAACATAGTATTCGCTTCCTCCTTGAATGACAAATGTACATATGTTTATGAGTGACAATGTACTACCTTTATATGGTTTATTTTACATTTTTCGGAAGAACAAGTCAAATTTAGGATATAGCAAATACGCATTCATGAACGCATTAGTGTAGAAAAGTGTCGTAAGAAAGCAGTTAAGAAATAAAAAGGGGGATTGTGGATAGAGATGTATTTCAGCAAGGTTTTATGTTAAAATAATATTGTTTAAAGGGATTGCGCAATCAAACAAAAAAATCATAAACAAATAGAAGAATTTTGGAAAAGGAGAGAATCTTATGAGAAAAAAACGAATAGGAAAATTGTGTGGATGCTACTTGGAATAATGCTTGCTGGTTTTTCCGTTATGCCAGCATCTGCAGCTACACAGGGAGAAGAAAGTGGAAGAAATATATATTTTACAACCGGATGTTATTACAATCGAACATTTGAGCATACATCGAACCATGCATATGTGGGTTTGAAACTGTTTAAGAATGCGACGACGAAAACGGATTTTACCAACAATCCACAAGTGTTGAGTGTGTATTCTCAGGTTTATTATGTGAATTCAGATGGAAAAACTGTACCAGATAGTTTGGACGTTTCTTCAAATGGAAGACAGACAACTGCTATAGGGTCGAGTACTTCCTCACACAAGTATCTTTCCGGTAATGCTACATATTGTGTTGCAGGTAGTCAAGTGGGAGCAACTTTGAGATGGCCTAAATAAGAACATTTTCGGATGGTACAAAGCTGTGCCATCCATTTTTGCGAAGGAGGAAAAAAGATGAAACGATTAGTGAAATTAGGGATGGTGTGTATGGTCTTGTTGGTAACCTGTTTGGGATGTGGAACCAACAAGAAGGAGGTAAACATAAGCACAGAAAATGTGAATGAATTGACGGATGACAACAGTTCTGCCCAGGATGCATTTCAGGGCATTGCAAGAGTTGAAAATGGTTTCTACTTTATTGATAATTCCTGCTTATGCTTTTATGATGAGGGGGTAGGAAAAGCAACAATCCTGTGTACCGATGCAGGCTGTGAACACAAGAGTAAAGAGTGTAATGCGTATCTTTATGGATTTAAACAAGACTGTCTGTATGGTTATGAAAATGAGCTGTATGGGATTGAAACAGATTACGAAGAGGAGGCAGATTTGATGCATTATTATCTTACAAAGATTTCAAGGGATGGAACCACTCGTACAAAATTGGTGGATCTGTTTCAAAATCCAAATGGACAAGGGGTATCCTTTGTCATCATTCAGCATAGAGGATACTGTTATTTTGCAATCAATGAGAACGCTTATGATGAAAAAAAGGAAGGCACTGTGTATCGTGCAAAATTGGAAAAGGGAGCAAAAGTAGAGACGGTATATCAGGACAGTGGATATGGGATAAACTATTCTATTCACGGATATGGAGATGCTATTTATATAGGAGAAGGTAAGTACGAGGATGCAGCACAGCAGGAACAGGTGTCTCAAATTTGGCAGTATTCTTTGGAAGATGAGAAGTTTTCCAAAGTGATAGAGGAACCGTTTCGTGTCTTTACCTTTGCAGAAGGAACACTCTTTTATACCACCAATGATGCAATCTGGAAATTTGACGGAAAGAAAACGGAGAAGTTTTACGATTTAGGGCAGGATATGTTTGGAAATCTGTGGTATGATGGAACCTATTTGTGTTTTGATACACTCACCGATTGTTTTGCCAAGGAAAAAGATACATCGGAACGAAAAATATATGTGATTGATAAAGAGGGAACCTTGATAAACAGTCCAACGGTTCCTGAAAGTTGTCTGTATCTTACGAAAGTAGAGGATACGTGTATTTGGCAAAGTCTGTTGGGTCAGAAGTATCTCAGTGGGGATACGGAAACAAAGGAACAGACATGGAAAGTAGATAAGATTGAGATAGAAGGTATGAAAGAAGAATAGATTCTAGAAACAATAGGGAATGGAGTCAAAATGAGAAGTGTGTTGCAAAAGAACCGAATATGGGTTGTTGCGCTGGTATTGTTATTCTTGCACGGAATCTGTTATATGAGACAGTGTGAAAGCAATGAGCTTAGTCAGAAATATGATACGAAGCCGGTATCTCAGGAAGAATATCAGAGTACTTGGAATGAAATTGAAAATGAGATACAGATAAAACAAACGTTTTCTATATTTTCTGAGGATTCCTTATTTGCAAAGCGAAACTTAGAAAAACAAGAAAATGATTTTGCTAAGGGACAGCATATAGAGGTAAAAAGTGGAAATAACAAGATGTTTTTGGGGATTATAGCGGACACCACCCTGCCTTTATGTATGGCAGTTTTTATGTGCTATATGGTCCTGCAGTTTCAAAGGGAACGGGAATGTGGTGTGTGGACGGTAGTTCACACATTGAAATATGGAAGAGGAAATCTGGCAGCAAAACGTTGTGCATTCCTTCTGCTTGGAATCGCAGGTTTTGGTATGGCATTGTATGGACAGACGATTCTGATTGCATGGAAATATTTTGGAGGCAATGTGCTTTGGAGCAGGGCAATACAATCGGTAAGTCTCTTCCAAAAGTTGCCATACCCCATTTCTTTAGGAGAATTATTGGCAGGCTGTGTACTGGCACAGATTTTGGGAATGTACACCATAGGCGTTTGTCTGTTCTTGATTTTCACCGTCTGGAGACATCGATTGTTTGCCTATGTGACATCTGGAATCCTGATTGGTGCAGAGTGGCTGTTGACTTTGCTTCCTGAGCAGAGTCCATTTGTTCTTGCAAAATATTGGAACTTATGTCAGTTTGCTAACATGGGGCAGATTATGCTGTCCTACCGAAATTTACCACTTCCCATGGGAAAGATAACGGGGGTAATTCCGTTTTGTATTGGTAGTTGTCTGTTTACCTGCATTGCCGGGGTTGTCCTGTCTGTATATGTAAATGAGACACTTAAGCCGGCTTTTGGAACCGGAAGGATCATGCGAAAAGTGTTGGCGTGTACCAATGCTATCAGGAGAGTACAGATGGTGCTTCCACAGTGCGGCATGGAGCTTTACAAACAACTGGTTGGACAAAAGAAGTGGTGTGTCTGGGCGGTTTTCCTTGTTTTGTGTCTGCCACAGCCGGAAAACCAAAGGATCGTCTATACGGAGAAACAAAATCTTGTGAATCAGTTTTACACCCAGTTTGAGGGGAAAGAGTTACAGGATGTTTCGGTTCAGGAGTATTTTAAAAACCAGAAGAGGCAAAATAAAAAAGCAGAAAAAATATACGCAGATGCCGTAAAGTCATTTCAAAGAAATGAAATTTCTATGGACGAGTATGAGGAAGCCGGCTTTCAATATAAAAAAAATGAAGTGAAACAAAAAGCATATCGGGAATTACAAAAGGAGAATGACCGCTTGTTACAGGTGGAAAAGAAAACCGGGCAAAAGATGGTCTATGTCAATCCCATGTCGTTTTCCACAATTTTCTCCAACCATCAATGGAAAAATCAGATAAAAAAAGCCATGCTGTCAATGGCGGTGTTGTTGCTTTTGCTATACGATGTGTGTTCTTATGAAAAGAGAAAGGGCATGTTTTTTGGAATACGCAGTTCACCGGAGGGACTTGGAATTTTATTAAGACAGAAAACCTGGATTGCAGTGGGAGAAGCTGTTCTGGTTTGGTGTGTCGTAAATTTCTCGGAATGGAGAACACTCCTTGCTCCAAGTGTAAGGGCAGTGTGGAATGCTCCTGCCGGTTCTGTTAAATATCTGAACGAGGTATCCGTTTCCTGTTCCATCGGTCAGATTTGTGTGGCAACTTATGGGATCCGCTTGGTGTTTTGTATCCTGTTTGCCCTTATGGTTTTGTACCTTTCCGGCATTTTTGAAGGAACGACGGTGATGATCGTTGTGTTGGGATGTCTATTGTTGCCCACGGTGGGATACTATGTTGGAGTACCTTTTATGGGAAAGATCGCAATAGGAAAATGTTTTGTCGGGTATCGATATGGTAATGAAAAATGGTATAAATTATTGCTTTATATGCTTGCGTTGTTTCTTATGTGTGTAGGAGCCGTTTTGCGTGGGATTCAAAAATGGTACCGAAGGGAGTGTGAATAAAATGAAACTGGAATGTAGGAATTTATCCAAATACTATAGTAAGAAAGCGGCACTTTCTGATTTTTCCCTTACATTTGAACCTGGAATATATGGCATCTTAGGAGAGAATGGAGCCGGGAAAAGTACATTGATGAATTTGATCACCGATAATAGTAAAAGTGATGAGGGAAAGATTTTCTGGAATGAAAAGGAGATTCAGAAACAAAAGAAATCCTATCGTGAACAACTGGGCTATATGCCACAAAGGCAGGGATATTATCCGGAATTTTCTGCAATCGCATATTTGATCTATATGGGAAAGTTAAAGGGACTGTCACGGAAACAGGCAAAACAACAGGGAATGGAGTTACTGGAACGGTTGAATTTAGCCGAGCATGCAAATGAAAGAATGGCAGATTTATCCGGTGGAATGCGGCAACGGGTTATGCTTGCACAGGCTTTGATGGGAAATCCCCATATTCTCATATTGGATGAACCTACCGTGGGGTTGGATCCAAAGGAGAGGATTCGAATCCGCAATTTTCTGGCAGAAATTTCGGCGGAGCGGATTATTCTTCTTGCTACCCATGTAGTCAGCGATGTGGAATGTATTGCGGATCAGGTGTTATTGATGAAAGAGGGGAAATTGATGCAGGTGGCACCGCCCAGTGAATTAATCAGACAGATGGAAGGGCATGTGGCTGAAAAGGAATGTACCAAAAAAGATTTGTTATACCTTTCCGAACAATATAATACAGCCAATGTGGTACAACGAAAAGAAGGGCTGGTCATAAGGGTGGTTGGAGATCAGTTTGAGGAGGGTTATCATTGTGTTTCGGATAATCTAAGTCTGGAAGATGTATATCTGTACTATTGTACAAATGCATGGTAAATAAATGGTAATTATTCAGAACCATGAACAGTTACCATAAATCTTAATTTTTTTTTAAGATACTTAAATTTTTTCGAGATTTCTTGTGTAATAAAATAATCTGGTGTAGAATAGGAAGGACTCATTAAAAAGAGAGTAACGTAACAGTAAAGTGTATAGTAGACAGCTGACAACGAAGTAGTTGGATTTGGTCTGTGCGACAAACAGGGAGTAGACGCAAAACTATACAGGAAAGAGGAAAAAAATGAAAGTGTTAAGTGTAGCAATTCCATGCTATAATTCAGCAGAGTATATGAAAAATGCCATTGATTCTTTGCTGCCAGGCGGAGAAGACATAGAGATCCTAGTAGTAAATGATGGTTCGAAAGACGATACACAGAAGATCGGAGAAGAATATGCAGCCAAGTTTCCCACCATTGTGAAGGTGATAAAACAGGAGAATGGCGGACATGGAGAAGCGGTGAATACAGGTCTTCGAAATGCCACCGGGTTGTACTATAAGGTTGTAGACAGCGATGACTGGGTTCAGGAAGAAGCATTGTTGCAGATTTTGGAAAAGCTGAAAGAGTTTATTGAGAATCAGGAAATGGTAGACATGTTCATAGCCAACTATGTATATGAGAAAGTTGCCCTTGGAAAACAGAAGGTGATCGACTATAAGAGTTGTCTGCCACAGAATCAGATTTTTGAGTGGTCAGATATTGGTAAATTTAAAATCAGCCAGAATATTCTGATGCATTCTGTCATTTATCGTACAAAGATGTTGCGGGATTGCGGATTGGAACTGCCGAAGCATACATTTTATGTGGATAACATATTTGTATATCAGCCTCTTCCATATGTGAAGAAGATGTATTATATGGATGTGGATTTTTATCGTTATTACATAGGACGCGAAGATCAATCAGTCAATGAAGAAGTAATGATGGGAAGGATTGACCAGCAGCTTCGGGTAACAAAGCTCATGATTGATTCACATGATTTAAATCAAGTCACCTGCAAGAAGCTTCGCAAATATATGGTGAAGTATTTAATTATGATGATGACAGTTAGTTCTGTTTTTCTGGTTAAGATTAATACAAAAGAAAGTATGGAAAAAAAGGACGAATTGTGGGAGTATCTAAAGAGCAAGAATAAACGGTTATATCGGGAAATGAACCGTTATTTCCTTGGATGGTCCATGAAGATGAGGTCAAAAGCCGGAAGAAAGATCATTGTAATTGGCTATCACATTTCCCAGAAAATATATGGATTTAACTAAAAAAGCTGTAACAGTTCAGCCCTCGGCTGAACTGTTACAGCTTTTTCTTTTATTCCAGCAGTTGATCAGCTTTTTTCTTTTCTCTTACTTCTTTCAGTTCCGTAATATATTCCGAAATCTTCTGAAGGTTCAAATGATAAACCAATGCATATAATAGGATAGCCAGCCCTGTTCCACATAGTACATCAAAGAAAGAATGCTGTTTTAAAAATACGGTAGACATGCATATGGAAATACTAAGGATACCGGTAAATACAAGTAATAACTTGTGCTTGCGCAGGCGTTTGCTCTCGCATATAGAAAAGAATGCACAGAGAGAATTCAGAACATGAATGCTTGGACAAACATTTGTTGCGGTATCGGCTGCGTAGATGGATGCCACCATACGGATGAAAATGGAATCATTTGCAAATGAAGTAGGTCTTAAATTCTGTTGATTTGGAAATACTGTGTAAATAATCAGGCAAATCGTCATGCCGGTAAATAACATTGCACAACATTTGTAAAAATCCTTTACGTCTGTAAACATAAAATAAAGCACTGTGCCGGCAATATAAAGAAACCACAACATATACGGAATGATAAAATATTCACAGAACGGTATCATATCATCTAACGTCATATGAATGGAATAAAATTCAACATTGTTCCGCTTTTCCAAATATGTAAACCAAAGCATATATATAATGAAATAGGATAACACCCATGCATGTTTATATTTGGAAAAAAACTGTTTTTGTTTGCTCATAAACTTTAGCCCCCCTGTCGCTATTGTAGTACACAAATGAAAACCACTGGAAATATCAAAAAAGAGAGATTTTCAATGGTTTTCTATCAAAGTGATTATAGCATAGTCCTTCAGAAATAACAATAAAGTTTGCCTTTCTTAAGAAAATTGTAAATGTTCAGGACCTGCGACTGTGTATGTACAAATTGTACGATTGCGCTCGCGGAAAAAGTATAATTTGTACATATACAGGCATTGGGAGTAACCTCCCAATGAATAAAATGTCCAGCCAATATATATAAAATCCCATAGTGTATATTCTGGCATTTTATGAATGCAGGTCCTGAAGTGCTGTTCACATTACATCAGAGATATCCCAAAGATTTAACAATAAAAATCCAAAGTGTCAATGTGACGGCGGATATAAGGGTGGTAAGCACCACAATACTGGATGTGATCACGCCATCGTTATTCATATTTTTTGCCATAATATAGCAGGATGGGGTGGTTGGAGAACCCAGCATAATAAGAATGGCAATCAGTTTTTCTTTTGTAAATCCCATTGAAATGGCAATTGGAAGAAAGATGGCAGGCTGTAGTAATACCTTGTAAATAGAAGCAATCAATGCCGGTTTTAATTTTGCGATGGCACTTCTTCCTTCGAATGTAACACCGATACAAACCAAAGCCAACGGAGATGCCATTTTTGCGAAGTTGTCAATGGTCTTCGTTACAATGACAGGTGTCAGTTGGTACAGACCGGTTAACGACCAGATGCAGGCAAAAAGGATAGAAAGCAGGATTGGATTTTTGCAGATGTTTAGGAGTGCATTCTTTAAATTGGAAGAGCCGTTTGTGGTATCATTTGCTTCAAAGGTCAAAACGATCACCGAATAAATATTATAGAGGGGAACCGCACCAAGGATCATCATGGGAGCCATACCGGAATTTCCATAAATATTAACAATAAATGCAATTCCAAATACGGCAGCACTACCTCGAAAGGCAGCCTGTACGAAGGCACCACGAATGGTCTTGTCTTTTAAAAATATGCGGGACACTCCCCAGATACCCCAAAAACAAATGGATGTGACGATGGCACAAAACAACACAAAGGAAAGGTCGAAAGTGCTTTTCATATCGGTGGATGCCAGGTCAGAGAAAACCAGACAAGGCAGGGTGACTTTAAAATTGAACTTATTTGCTTTGTTGGCAAAATGTTCATCCAGAATATCCATCTGTTTTAAAATGTAGCCAATGATCATAACAAGAAAAACAGGGATAGTGGCATTGATACTATAAATAAAATTTTCCATAGCAGTATTTCTCCTTTACATTTAACAAAACGGTTCCGAAGCTATGCACCATGGGAGCCGGATCGTTATTCTTTTCCAGAACAGTAACAGTTTAGACGGGGGCATTCATAAAGTGCCAAAAGATGTATATATTTTTGGGGCTGAACTGTTACGCAAAACATCATAGGATATCATACCACGAAAACAAAAGTAATCCTACAAAAAAATGACAGTTATCAAGGTCATTCACCTACATCCCCGTAAGTTCATGTGGTTTCAGGCCTTTTGACCTTGGTGTTATATCATGCAGTTTCGTACAATGCCTCAAAATGTTCTCTTGCTCTTTGCAACCTTTTGCGAACAGCTTCCGGAGAAATGGAAAGTTTTTGGGAAATTTGTGTCGTGTCATAGGATTGCATGTAATAGAGAAGAAAGGGAGAAGTTTCCGTTGGGGAAAGTTTTGAAATTGTCTCAGAAATTTTATTGGGATGAAGAGATTTCGAATAGTTTTGTACATTATACTGGTAGAAAGGATGGTGTTCAGGTTGGGAGAATTCTAAATCAGGGGAGAAAAAATCCTCTTCATAAGAAATGGCGTTTTGGTTGGCGTTTTGATTTGCTTTCTGAATTTGCTTTTTTAAAATAGAAAATAAATGAGTTGACCGCTGAGAGTAAGAAATGTGACACTGTTTTGTATCCTGACAGATTAAATAGCGTTCTGAAAAAATTAGAAAGGTATCCTGAACAACATCTTCGGCTAGTTGTGGATCCTTTAAATGTGTGAAAGAAAAAGAAAGGAGTGTGTCATAGTGCAACTGGTAAAGTGCACAAAAACGCTTTTGATCCATAATCAGATCCTCCTATTCTTTTGTTTGACGGTGAAGAAAATCACCACAATCAATATACAGGAATTTACGGGAAAAAGCAAGTAAAAAAAAGAAGCCCTCCCATGGGGAGAGCATTACAGTTCACAGGTATGTGAACTGTAACGGGAGAGCTCCAAATGGTAATCCGAAGTGTTACTCTGAAGTTTCATATGGTTCGTAGGTAGATTTTTCTCTGTGTATATTATATATTGTGTTTGTATTGGTGTCAGAAGCTTTAATGACTGTGACAGTGATAGAATCGCTTCTTCCGGACCGAATAGTTGCTGTAACGGTAGTTCTACCTTCTTTTATGCCGGTGATATTTCCATGTTTGTCAATTTCTGCAATGGCTGGATCGGCAATTGCGTATTTTGGCTTTTCGGCGGTAGTTTTTGGTTTTAAACTTAAAATCCGTCGGATACGGACTGTTTCACCCTCTTGCAGAGTAAGGGAACTTAAACGGAAACGAACACTGGCAGCTGCCGGAGTCACTGTGATGGTACAGTTGCTAGTACGGAGTTGTTTTCCATCCTGAACGATGACGGCATACACCGTAGTGGTTCCCACTGCATTGGCTCGAATAGTGCAACGGTTATTGTCTTCATTTACAATACTGACGATGTTAGAATCCTTCACAGAATAGATAACAGAATCAGATGTGTTTTTGTGTTTTATGCAGAGAGTATGTTCATCCCCTTTTACAATGGACACTTCCTGTTTCTTAAATTTTGGTAGTCGTTCCTTGGCTTGAACAGTAGCAGGCATAAAATGAGCCGAAGTACATACTCCAAGAAATAGACACACAAAAACCATAAGAAAACAGCGCTTAAATTTGAAATGGTTTTTCATGGCAGATCCTTTCTTATTTGTTACTGTACATCTGGCATTTGGCGAATGGCACCCTCTGAACAGTAACCTTATTTGTACAATTTCATAGTTTCATGAGGAAAAAATTTTTGAATTACTGGGCAAAGAAAAATGTGAATCGTACTTTTTTACCTCAACATCCTAAGATTAAGGTAATGATAAAGTTAATATTTGTCAATAATATGTTAAAATTGGTACAAAGCAGTAACAAATTATGAATACATGACGAAGAGAAATTGTGAACATATGAAGGAAATAATTCCAACATAAACCTATCACAAAATTGCCATAATTTTTCGATAGAATAAAAGTAGTATAACATAGGATAGGAACGAATAGAAGAAAGGTGAATTATGGAAAAGATATTGATTGCAGATGATAATGAAGATATTACAGACATTTTATCCAATTATATAGAAAGGGAAGGCTATGAGCCATTAGTGGCAAAGGATGGAGAAGAAGCCTTACAGTTATTTTGGGAACAGTCACCGGTTTTGGTGTTGTTAGATATTATGATGCCAAAGATTGATGGATATGAGGTTTGCAGGCGCATTCGTGACAAGTCAAATGTCCCTATTTTGCTGGTGACAGCCAGGGGGGAGGATTTTGAGCGTGTGATGGGACTTGATATAGGGGCAGATGACTATATTGTAAAACCCTTTAGTCCAAATGAGGTTATGGCCAGAGTGAGGGCTGTATTAAGGCGTGTTCCTAAGAATAGTACAATTGTACAGAATGATAAAATTATTCAGCTTAGTAATTTGCAGGTAAATATGGAAGAATATTCCGCTACGATCAATGGAAATAAATTGCCTCTCACCAAGAAGGAGATTGAAACTATGTGGATTTTGGTTCAGAATCCCAATAAAGTATTTACCAGAGATAATTTGTTGGATAGTTTGTGGGGCTTTGATTATTTTGGAGACAGCAGAACAGTAGATTCACACATTAAGAGGCTTCGTGCTAAGATTGAAAAGGAGGAGCATCCGGATTGGAGGATCAAGACGATCTGGGGTGTAGGATATAAGTTTGAATGCGATGAAGAATAAAAAGAAGTTTCATATTTATAATCATTTATTTATACAGTTGTGTGTCTGTTTTGGTCTAATTTTAATCTTGTTCGCGGTGATTATTGGAGAGAGTTTTATGCACCGTTATGAGCAGCGTATTGTAGAGGATTATTTGGAGCAGCGGAAGAATCAGACAGAGCAGATTGCCAAGGAAATGAGCAATTTAATTCAGGATGATGATGTGGAAGGAAGCTTTGTATATCAGGAATTTTTGGAATCTATGGAAAATAGCGCGAATACAGATATTTGGTTTATTGACGATGGAGACAATAAAAGGGATCTGAAAAAAGAATTTACTAACGCGGACATTACAGATTTGGAATTGTCCGACAGTGTAAAGCAGGTAATCCAGAGGGCAAAAAATGGCGTAGTTGCCTATGAAACCGGTTATGATGCCATTTATGAGAAAACCATGATGTGTGTAGCAGCTCCTATGACAGATCAGGACAATGAGATTGTGGGAATTGTGTTGATGAATTCTTTTGTAGAACAAAGAGACGAGATGATACAGAACAGCAGAACATACATTATGTATAGTATTGTAGCAGGTATTATTCTGTCTCTTGGGATCGGATTTATTCTTGCTAGTATCATTACCAAACCTCTTTCCAAAATTCGTCAGGTTACCATGGAACTGGCAGAGGGAGACTATGAGAAGAGGACCAACCTTCGTGTATGGAACGAAATCGGATTTCTTGCTCAGGGGATGGATATGTTGGCGGAGAGACTGGAGAAGAATGAAAAAGAAAGAAAGAATGTAGAACAGGCAAGAATGGATTTTTTTGCAAATGTATCCCATGAACTGCGAACTCCCATTACCGTTATGCGAGGATATTCGGAAAGCTTGGCAGATGGTGTGGTCAAAGAAGAGAAGAAACAGGGATATTATCAGCGTATGGTGACGGAATCTCAGAGTATGGAGCGTTTGGTAGGAGATTTGTTAACCCTGTCGAAAATCCAGAATCCATCCTTTGAAATGGAAAAAGAGCCAGTTAATTTAGTACAGGTATTTCAGGATATTTTAAGAGTCTATAAAACCACGGATTTTGGGAAAAGTATGGAATTCCATTTTTCATGTGAAAGGGAAGTGGTGTTGATGCCGGGAGATTATGATCGATTGAGACAGGTATTTCTAAACATTATGAACAATGCCATTAAATTTTCCCCTGATGATGGAAATGTGTGGGTCTCTATTCAAGTGGCGGATCAAATTGTGGTCTCTATTCGGGATGAGGGTATTGGAATTTCCAAAGAAGAAATTCCGTTTATCTTTGAAAAATTCTACAAGTCAAAATTAAGACAAAATGCCAAAGGTTCTGGTCTGGGATTGATGATTGCCAAGCATATAGTAGAAAAGCATGATGGCACCATTCAGGTAGAAAGTGGATTGGGAGAAGGAACCGAATTTAAAATTATTTTTCCATTTATTGAAGAGGAGACGATTCTAGAAGCATACCAGTAACCAGTTCGTCTAAAACTACACATGTGCAGGTTCAGAATAATTGTTACAAAAAATGTTGCCTGCTTCTGGTTTGTGAAATAAATATGTAACATAATTTGTATATCTTGCCTACTTGCATTTCCAAGAGTAGTTTAGTATAATGAGTACATCAGATAGTCAAGTGTATTTCCTGGGGTGTTCGATACTCCTGATATTTTGAACCTACATCTATTTATACGGGCAGCTCATATTTTTGTGAACATGTCAAGCCATCGTTTTGCAGTGGAAGACAGAAGCACAATTGCGGTAGCCCACCTAGCACATGCTAGGAGTCAAAATTCAGGAACCGGCATTTTGGGTATTTAAGTGAATGTTAGGGCAACCTTATGGTTGCTCTTTTTCATGTAATTGATGTGTTGAAAGAAAGTTATAATATCTATTCAGGAGGTTAAGCGATGAAAGTTGCAATTATTATGGGATCTACATCGGATCTTGCAAAGGTGGAACCAGCAGTAGAAATTTTAAAATCTTATGGTGTAGAGGTAAATGTTCGTTGTTTATCAGCACATAGAGCACATTTGGGATTGTCAGAGTTTATTGAGGAATGTAACAATAATGGAACACAGGCAATTATTGCGGCAGCAGGTATGGCAGCAGCATTACCTGGTGTGGTAGCATCTCAGACAGTACTTCCTGTAATTGGAGTTCCTTTGTCTGGTTCCGTATTGGACGGTATGGACGCATTGATGTCTATTGTGCAGATGCCTTCCGGAATTCCAGTTGCTACAGTGGCAATCAATGGAAGTAAGAATGCTGCATATCTTGCTTTGCAGATTATTGGAACAAACTGTGAAAGTGTAAGAGAAAAGTTAATGGAAGAGCGTAAGGAAATGGAAGCCAGTGCCATGAAGGCAAATGAGCAGGTGATTGAGAAGTTCAAGTAATCCCATGTATTTTAGTAGGATGGGTAAGACGAGTTGTTGAGTAACAGTTCAGGTAGTCCTTGCACACATTGCTGTGTAAGGATGTACGAAAGTGTAAATTAGGTGTGGCTCACAGCAATCGAATTTTGTCGTAAATAGGGGAAAAACGCACAATGCGTAGAGTATAAGGATTAAAACTACACAAAAAGAGAAAATAAAGAAAAAAATAATAAAAAGCGAAAAAATAACCTTGACATTGGAATATACCGATTGGTATAGTATAGAGGACAGAGGATTGTATTTTCCGGACGGTTTTAATTTTTAGAATAGGGATGGAAAGGATAGCACAGAATATGAAACAGGATTATTCGAATCGAGAGAATATTTTAAACTGTGCAAGAAAATTATTTTTTGAAAAAGGGTATGATACAGTCGGTGTACAGGAAATTGTGGATACGGCAGGAATCACGAAACCTACCATGTATTATTATTTCAAGAGTAAGCATGGATTGCTTGAGAATATGCTTGAGGAAGGGATTTGTGATATGCTTGAGCAGTTACGGAAGGTAACGGCCCAGGAGGGTGAGTATGCAAATCTGCTGGAACAGCTGGTGAACTGTTATTTTGATGTGGCACTGGAGAAACAGGAATTGTTTTTATTGTTGATCAGTTTGTTTTCGTCAGCAAAGGATAATGAAGCATTTTGTATCGCCAAGCCATACATAGTAGAGTATCTGAGTATCATAAAAGAATTTTTTGAGAAGCATGCGCAGACACACAAGATATTACAAGGGCGTGAGGATGAGCTGGCGACAGCCTTGACCGGAATGATCAACATGTATATGATGATTTCTTTCGAAAGGGAAAAGCTGGGCGATAGGAAGTTACATGCCAGCTATAAGGAACTGATATGTAAAATGTTTTCCATAAAGAACATTAGTATTGGATAATAGAGACACAGTATTTTGGAATTTCCGATAGAACATTTGCGAGGAGGATTTTTTAGTATGAATGAGAAATTACAGAATTGGATCAATTGGACATTGTATGATGAGTTAGTGAATTGCAAGATTAATGCACCAAAACATATATTGGGATGTCACCCATATGAGGGAGGACAGGTAATCACCGCCTATCGTCCGGATGCCATAGAGATGGAAGTGCACAGCAGAAGTGGTAAGCACAGTGATAAGATGGAAAAGATTAACGATCGTGGTTTTTTTGGAATTTATCTTCCAAAAGAGAAGTATACAAAGTACGGATTTAAAGTGACTTATGGAGATGGAGTAGTAATTGATATTGAAGATTCTTATAGCTTCCAGCCTCAGATTTCCTCTATGGACTGTTATTTATTCGGAGAAGGAAAGCATTATGAGATTTATGAAAAACTAGGCGCGCATCCTATGACAATTGACGGTGTAGAAGGTGTATACTTTGCGGTTTGGGCTCCTCATGCCAGAAGAGTCAGTGTGGTTGGAGATTTCAATCTTTGGGATGGAAGAGTGCATCAGATGCAGATTTTAGATGCATCTGGCATTTATGAATTGTTCATTCCGGGAGTGAAGCCAGGGGCAATCTATAAATATCAGATTATGACCAGGACCGGAGAAATCCTACACAAAGCGGATCCATATGCTACTTCTGCACAGCTTCGTCCGGAAACTGCTTCTATGGTTGCTGATATTCGTGGCTTTAAATGGACAGATGCTACCTGGATGAAAAAGCGTCAGAACAAAGACCGTTTGGATTGCAGAAAGGAAGCGGTATCTATTTATGAAGTACATTTGGGTTCCTGGAAGAAGAAGGATGAGGATTCGGATGATGGTTTCTATAGTTATAGAGAATTGGCGCCTATGCTTGCAGATTATGTGTTGGAGATGGGGTATACCCATATTGAATTAATTGGAATTGCCGAGCATCCGTTCGATGGATCCTGGGGATATCAGGTCACAGGATATTATGCGCCTACTAAGCGTTATGGAGATCCGGAGGATTTTATGTATTTTGTGGATTATATGCACAATAAGGGAATTGCGGTTATACTTGACTGGGTACCGGCACATTTCCCAAGAGATGCCCATGGATTGGCTAAATTTGATGGACTTCCTTTGTATGAACATCCGGACAAGAGAAGAGGAGAACATCCACATTGGGGAACTTTAATCTTCAATTATGAGCAAAAAGAAGTAGAGAACTTTATTGTGGCAAATGCCTTATATTGGGTAGAGAAGTTCCATGTTGACGGACTTCGTGTGGATGCAGTTGCTTCTATGTTGTACTTAGATTATGGAAAAAATGATGGTGAATGGTTACCAAACGAGAAGGGAGGACGCGAGAATACAGGGGTTATTAAAATGTTCCGTCATATGAATCAGGTATTAGAGGAAAGAGATCCGGGAGCATTGATGATCGCTGAGGAGTCCACAGCATGGGCTGGAGTGACAGCGCCTGCTTCTATGGATGGATTAGGTTTCCTGTTTAAGTGGGATATGGGTTGGATGAATGACTTTTTACAGTTTATGCATTGCCCACCAGAGTCCAGACATTATGATTTCAATAAGTTGACCTTTAGTATGATGTATGCGTATAGTGAGAATTTTATTCAGGCATTGTCTCATGATGAAGTGGTACATGGAAAGGCTACACTTCTAAATAAGATGCCGGGAGACAGAGAGGAGCAGTTTGCGAACCTTCGTACGGCTTACGGCTTTATGTATGGTCATCCTGGAAAGAAGTTATTGTTTATGGGACAGGAATTTGCTCAGGATCATGAATGGAATGAAGCAGTCAGCTTAAGCTGGGACGAGTTACACCAGGAGCATCATCGTGGAATGCAGAATTATGTAAAAGCATTGAATAAATTATACAAAGATTATCCTGCAATGTATGTACATGATGGAAATGCCATGGGATTTGAGTGGATGAGCTGTGATGATAGAGAAAAGAGTGTAGTAGCTTTTGTAAGACGGGGAGAATCTACAAAGAAACAGTTACTGTTTATCTGCAATTTCCATACAAATGAATACCGTGAATATCGTGTGGGTGTTCCATGTGCAGGGCACTATCAGGAAGTATTAAATTCCGATGCAGAGGAATTTGGCGGCTTGAACCGTGTCAATAACTTTAAGCCATTGAAAGCGGAGGCTGTACCATGTGATGGAAAAGATTATTCGATCAAGTTCTCTTTGCCACCATTGACTACAGTAGTATTTTCTTACGATTATAAGCCAGAGAAAAAGAAGCCAGAGAAAAAGAAGAAAGTGGAGTATTAGGTAACAGGACAGCCCCCGGCTGAACTGTTACAGTATTAGTATTGATTTGTTTGTTTTATATGGAAATATCTGTAAAAATATGATAAAATGTATTTGTTCATAAGGTGTTGCATAGTATAGTATAAAAAGCGGAGAAGTGGGAATATGAGAACACTTCGGGATAAACTTGTGTTTCGGTTGTCTCAGAATATCAAGTTGAATAAAAAGTCATTGCGCTTTCGGAAATCTTTATCAGAAGTAGAAAAGTTACTGGGGGCAAGCAGCAAAAAGAAGAAATGATGGTGGTAAGAAGAAATTACCATTGGAGCGAATGATGAAAGATGGGGGATGTTTCTATGAACGAAGAAAAGAGAGCAAAATTAGAACAAATTGGGGTTAATGTGGATGATGCCATGGAGCGTTTTATGGGGAGCGATAGAATCTTAGAAAAGTTTTTAAAAACTTTTCCGGAAGATACACATTTTTCAGCGTTGCAAGAGGCATTCGAGAACAGGGATTTTGAAACTGCATTTGCGGAAGCCCATGCCCTAAAAGGGATCTGTGGAAATCTTTCCCTGGAAGGATTATTTCAGCAGATTTCAAATGTGGTGGAACTGCTTCGTGCAGGGCAGCAGGAAGAGGCTTTGGAAGGAAAGGAAGAATTACAGGCTCTATATGAAGCCACAGTAGAAGGAATACAACAGTATTTTAAAGAATAGAGTTCTGAATAGAAAAATAGCGAAAAAAAACAACCGGCGTTTGAGTGCCGGTTGTTTTTTTGATGCACAAAGTTTGGTTTCCTGTGGTATAATGGGATGGTAAAATAAGAAGATGGGAGGAAAAACGAGTGAAAAAGAGAAGAGTTATAGCAGGGTTATTACTGGTGTTTAGCATTATGGCACCGGCAACCGGTGGAAGACTTGTGCAGGCAGAGGCAGATAATGTATCTTCAGAGAACACGGTGGAACAACAGCCGGTAACCAGTACCCAAGGGGCGATTACCGGGGATACCATGTGGATGGAGAAGCTGACATTATTCGCAGGTACCAGTCAGCGATTGTCGGAACAGGGAGGAGTACAGATCAGGTGGCAATCAGAAAAACCAGCAATTGCTTCGGTTGATGAGTTGGGAATCGTCACTGGAATGAAAGTGGGAAAGACAAAGGTTACGGCAGACTGCAATGGAACTATCGTGACCCGGGAAGTTGTGGTAAAGAAGAATGTATACAAGGCGAAGAAGCTTACCAAAAAACAGGTGGGATATGATATAAAATTGCGAACCTATTGTGCTGAGTACAAAAATGGCAAGTTACAATGTAAGGTTATGGTCGTAAATAATACAGGAATGAAGATTAAGAAAGTGGATAGTGTAACCATTGAAATTTTAGGGGAAGATACGGAAACGATGGCTTCCTATAAGAGCAAACAGAATTTTTCCATGGAGCCATTTTCAATCAAGTCCATAAAAATTACAATTCCAAAAAGTAAGATAAAAACAATGGGAAATTTGAAAAAGGCAACGATCAATACAACGGGACATTGCAAATCCTCATGGAAATAGAACAGAAAAAGGAGAGAGTAAAATGAGAAGAACAAAAAGATGGATAGCAGGACTTTGTGCGGTTGTCTGTGTGGCAGGTATGAGTACAATTGGAACTACAATGGATACAAAAGCGGAGGTGGCTGCAGCACAGAATTCGGCTGCACAAAATGGAATTGCGGTACCAACAGTAGCCAATTTAGAGTTCACTTATGATAATTATGGAAAGCAGGATGGAGCGCTGGTACAGGGCGCAACAGAAAATAAAATACCATTAAAGGTGTCAGAGAGAACAGCCTTGAATGTGTTGGTATTTGCTTATACGGCTTCCAGCGCAGCAGTCCAGACTGTAAATTGTAATGTAACAAAGGCAGATGGAGCGCCATTGGCAACAACGGCGTTGCAGACAAAGAATACCACAGCCACAAAGATTGGGGATTACACACAGATTTTGTGCAATGCAGTGGTGGAGCCCGGGGAATATTTGGTACAATTGGCCGGACAAAATTTGTCGGCAAATGTAGGATATCGTGTGTTGGCAATCGGCTATCAGGCACCGGTAGAGCAGGAAGCAGCGCTTGGTGCTAATTTATCCGGGTATGCAGCCAAAAATGAATGTATTTATAAGAAGATAACGCTGGATTCTGATGGAGAACTTACGGTTCGTGCAAAGCAGTATCCTGCAACGGCTTATTGGACAGCAGGGACATCTACTCAGGAGGGAGCGAATGTTACACTTTGTGATGCACAGAAGAAACCTTTGAGTACAGGTGTGGTTACGGTGAAATCTACAGAATATGAGCAGACCTACACTTTAAAGAAAGGGACCTATTATGTGCAGATTACAGGTACCGATTGTTTCTATTTCTTTGGTACCGGTTTCGCCGGAGGAACGTTATGCCAGACAAAAAAGGCAAATGCAAGTATTTTAACGGACGAGGGTGAGGAGGAAATTCTTCCGCTGGATGGAACTACAAGCTCTGGCTGGTATAAATTTACACTAAAGAAAGCAAAGAAAATCACCCTTACAACAGAGTTTTTTGGAACAGGTGCAATCAAGGTAGTGGTATACAAAGGAACGGCAAAGAAGGCAAACAGCAAATATTTTGGCAGTGGTTCTTCTTATGTATGCACCATGAAGAATAAACGTACCGGAAAGAAAGCAAAATGGGCAAAAGGTACGTATTATGTGAAGATTATGAGAAATGCTAAGACTACCAGCGGTACGGTGAGTGTGAGCATGTAAATTAGTTTAAAATAGGAGTATTGTAGATAATAAATACAAATTCCCGGTGTGGAGCATTCCATAGCGGGAATTATCTGGTGACAAGTTGGAGGAGCATGCGAGAGAGTTGGAAGAAGCTTTTCCGGGTGTACCATCCATTGGTGCGGTGGGACAAAGCTATGGAGATTGTGAGACCAACGAAGAAGGTGTTACAGTTATTGGTTTGTTCGATGGTATTAGGGCAGTCGCCAATGTGGTAGAAGAATTGAGTGTCATGCCTGTTAAGTATATTGGACGGATAGAAGCAGACTTAAAGACCGTAGATGCTAAGAAAGAGAATACGGTATGTTTTGATTTTTGTACGGGGGATGACAGTAAAGTAGTTACCACTTTTAACTCTATTTTGAAAAAGAAAAAGATACCGTTTGTAGGGGGTACAAGTAACAGTACAGCAGTGGCCATGAATGGAAAGATTTATGAGGATTCCTGCGTCTACCTGATGCTGAAAAATGAAAGAGGAAAAGTAAAAGTATATAAGGAAAATCACCCAGGATGGAAGGGACTGGAAGGAATAGGTGCCTGTATATCCACAGTAACAGAACATGGAGAAACAACAACTGCTATTTCTTATGCCATATACAGCCGTGAGGGAATGGGGGCAAAAGAGTACGGGGATTGAATAACCGTTTTAAAATGGAATATCATCTGCAAAGCGTTTACAAATATTTACAAAGCTTGCGTTTGCCGTGATGAAACAGAGATGTGGTGTTTACAAATTATGTAAAAAGATGTATAATTAATTTGAACGGATGTTTTAGTTTGCTATTTAATATTGGGGTTTTTATCTGTTCTGTGCAGTTACTATACCATTTGTAAAAAACATCGTTCGATAGAATGAGGGAAAGGAGAGTGTGCAAAGGCACGCGAGGAGAGGTATGGTTGAATATGTAGATGGGAAAATATGTTTGGAGAGTTTGGAAATTCAGGATATTATAGATATTGATATTCTTCAGGATTTCCTGGATAATTTTGCGTTAGGTATGAATTGCGCTG
>JBGVLO010000164.1:0-1816 GCA_045124315.1 Lachnospiraceae bacterium | reverse complement strand
TTTAATCATACACCTTAGAGCTTCAGACTAGATGAACATCCGAAGGTAACTATTTGAATTTATTTGCATAAATTCATTCTCTCATAACGTAGTTCATTCACTTTTCAGTGAAATCACTTAGACTAAGCAAAAGCCATAATTACCTTAAAGGTTATTATGGATCGTTTACTCGTTTGATTATATCTTGTTTTAGAACCATTATTACACCCTGCAAAAAACAAAATTGTGATAGATATCCACAGTTGAAGGATTCCAGAAACAAGCCAAGGAACTGTCACAAAATTAATCATACGTTTGGCCGGATGATATAATTCCATTTTTTATTCGGCCCTAAAAATTCAATATTGAGATTTTCCTTCTGTTCCTCAGTGATTTTTTTACCTGGTTCATAATGGTTTTCATCAACACGGCAGATGACGGATAGTCCCTTTTCAGTCGTTGTGGAACCAATCAGATTAACAACGGTTTCAACGTCAATAAGCGGCTGTCCTTGCCAGTTTTTAGAAATATAGCAAAACAAACGATGCTCGACCTTGTTCCATTTTGATGTGCCGGTTGGAAAATGAGACACATGGATCTCCATCTGTGTTTCATTCGCGAGTTCCTGCACATAGTGCTTCCACAGCCATATTCTACAACCGTTGCTTCCGCCGCTGTCACATGTGATGTAGAGGCGCTTTGCGTCAGGGAATGTATGTTTTCCGACACATCTCCACCACTGAGCAACACTCTCACCTGCAAACTCCGGTGTATCATGACTCAGTCCTAGATTAACAAAGCCAGTATTGTTATTCAGTACATACACGCCATAAGGGGATACTTTACCTAATTCCGGAAGTGGAAAGTCGTGATCAAGAACTTTCCTCGGGTCTTTCACAGGACGGTATTCCGCACCGTTATTTTTGAAATTGCCTATGTTCTCCTTCTTTTTTGTATCGATGGAGATCACTGGTTCCCCTTTATCAAGAAATTCCGAAGATGTTTGATTTATAAAGCTGAACTGGGCATCCCTGTCCGGGTGTTGTTCCCCAACCTGATACATCTTCTGATTTTGCTGTTTACTATAGCCGAGTGCGTCAAGTGCCCGTGAAACGATATTTTGGCTGACTTTGATCCCGGATTTTAACAGTTCACCGGCAATTTTTCGAAGACTCCATGTTGTCCACCGTAAAGGCTTTTCAGGATTACCGTATGTATCCCCGTTTTGTGTGATGATCTCCTCTATCTTTTCATTCAGAAGAGGATTTTTCTCGAGAGCCGTCTTTCGTCCGGCACCGGGCCTGCGGATTCGAGTTGATTCTACACTGCCGGAAACTGCGTCTGTGTTTTCCGGCTCGGCAACTTCCTTCATGCCGGAAGTGATTGTGTTTCGTGCAGAGCCAGTAACTTCGTTGACAAAAACTATACCCCCGTGCCCGAGGACAGTGGCAGCACTCCCATATAGGATACGTCGCTGTTTTTCATCAAGATGCGGGATCATATCAAGCAATATTTGTTTGACTGCGGTTCTCGTTTCTAAACTTGCAACCATCTGTAACACTCCTCAATTTTGGCTACAGATAGTATAGCATATTGTCACAAAATAAGATAGTCATTTCGTTACAATATGTTTAATTTATTTTGTGACAATTCCTAAATGACATTACAACAGTAAGATTTCCATTCTTTCAAATCCGCACAGATAATAATGACCATCCCAGCCTCAAAAATTTACAAAAAATACGCCCAAACAAATCATAGTTTGATTCTTTATGTGACAGCAGATACCTCTCTGCTTACCACTTTCGCTGTATTGATATATCATTAAAAAACTAGT
>JBGVLO010000163.1:0-16777 GCA_045124315.1 Lachnospiraceae bacterium | reverse complement strand
TGGAAAAGAGAAACTTTGGAATATTACTCTGACAGCTTCTTCTCTGATTTCAGTTCACAGAGAGAAAAAGCAAAAAAGAGCAAGGGAGCAAAAAAGAAACCCGATTATTCAACCATTCAGATTGTTTCTACCAAAGAAGAGGATAACTAAAAACCTCAATAATATTTGCAAAAATGTAGATTATATCATAGCCTTTGGAAACATGCACCCATAACTTGATTTTTCAAGCTGGTGCGATACATACCGCATTATGCGGTTCTGCTTTAGAACAATATCCGATGCAAGATTTTCGGACAATTCTAAAGATACTTACAATTCACAAAGGAGATGATGTTTATGCCAGCTTACAAAGATAAAAAGACTGGTAAATGCTTCTGCAAGTTCTATTATACGGACTGGCAGGGCAACAACCGACAAAAGTGGAAAAGAGGCTTCGCCACCAAAAAGGAAGCTTTGGCTTATGAAAGGGATTTTCTTGAAAAGCAGTCTGCCAACCCGGATATGACTTTCCAAAATCTCTACGAACTTTATATGGAGGATATGACCGCCCGCTTGAAGCAGTCAACCATCCTGACCAAGAAGCATATTTGTGAAACTCACATCCTGCCTTTCTTTGGCAAGAAGCCAATCAACGAAATCAAAGCTTCTGATGTGAGAAGATGGCAGAATCAGTTGATGAATTCCCCAAAAGGATATTCAAAAACGTACCTGAAAACCATCAACAATCAGCTTACCTGCATGATCAACTATGCCAAACGTTGTTACGATTTAAACACAAATCCATGCGGTCAGGCTGGAAGTATCGGACAGGCAAAGGCAGAGGAAATGGATTACTGGACTTACGATGAGTACATTGCTTTTCGTGAGGGCATTAAGGACAAGCCTCTATCCTATATCTGCTTTCAGGTACTGTACTGGACCGGGATGCGTGAAGGGGAACTTTTGGCACTTACTGCTGCCGATATCGACCTCGCTGCAAAACAGATCGATATTAACAAAACCTATCAGCGTCTTCACGGAGAAGATATCATTACCACTCCAAAGACAAGAAAAAGCAAGCGAAAAGTTCCAATTCCGGATTTTCTGTGTCAGGAATTGCAGGAGTATATAACTTCCCGCTATATGCTTGCTCCGAACGAGAGGCTATTCCCTATTACCAAATCCTATCTCTCACATGAGATGGCAAGAGGCTGTAAGGCAACCGGTGTGAAACGGATTCGCATCCATGATATTCGCCACTCGCACGCCAGTTTACTTATCAATCAGGGATGTGATGCTCTAATCCTTGCAGACAGACTTGGGCATGAAAAAGTATCCACAACATTGAATACTTACTCCCATCTGTTTCCACATAAACAACAGGAGCTTGTCAGCAATTTGGAACAACTTGCAGCAACAGCTGATGTTACACCGACACCGGAGCCGCCGATGGGAAATCCATTGCTCGAAACTATGGGAATTTCCTATGATGGTAACATGGCAAGTGATTCAGTTACTCCGGATACAGCATACACCAATGCAGGACTTCCATATGGTCCCATGCCAAAAGAACCAACATCCGGAAAAGTAATCCCGATGCCTCAAAGAAAAGTTATTTAGCATTTTGCAGACAATATCTGCAAAATCATCATTCATTAAATTACCACCAAAACGGTGTGAAATAGAGTAGTTACGGTTAGTAGCAAAATAGTAGCAGAGCAAAAAGAAAAGTCTCGGAAGCCGCTTGTTTAGCGGGTTCCAAGACTTATGGCTACTATTCAAACTCAATCGTTCCAGGTGGCTTACTTGTCAAATCATAGAACACTCGATTGACACCTTTCACCTCATTGATAATTCTACTCATCACTGTCTGTAACACTTCAAATGGTATCTCTGCTGCCTCAGCAGTCATAAAATCTACGGTGCGGACTGCACGAACCGCAACCGCATAGTCATAGGTTCTCTCATCGCCCATAACACCAACTGATCTCATATTGGTAAGTGCAGCAAAATACTGGTTTGGCATCCATGGTGCTTCTACGCCATTTGCTTTCTTGTACTCTGCTGCTACCTTGTCCACTTCCTCACGATAAATCGCGTCTGCATCCTGTACGATGCGTACCTTCTCAGCGGTAACTTCGCCAATGATACGGATACCAAGCCCCGGACCAGGGAATGGCTGACGGTATACTAAGTATTCTGGAAGTCCAAGTTCCAATCCTACCTTACGCACTTCATCTTTAAACAAGTTGCGAAGTGGCTCAACAATATCCTTAAAATCTACGCAATCAGGAAGTCCACCTACATTGTGGTGTGACTTGATTACAGCGGATTCTCCACCAAGACCAGATTCAACCACATCCGGGTAAATCGTTCCCTGTGCAAGGAAATCTACTGCACCAATCTTCTTGGCTTCCTCCTCAAATACACGGATAAATTCCTCTCCGATAATCTTTCTCTTTGCCTCTGGCTCTGTTACTCCGGCAAGTTTTTCATAATATCTCTCCTGTGCATTGACACGAACAAAATGAATGTCAAACTCACCATTCTCACCAAATATACCTTCTACCTCATCACCCTCATTCTTACGAAGAAGACCATGATCCACAAATACACAGGTAAGCTGTGGTCCAATTGCTTTCGCAAGCAATGCTGCAAGTACAGAAGAATCCACTCCACCGGAAAGTGCAAGAAGCACCTTGCCATCTCCAACCTTTTCACGAACTTCTTTAATGGTATTCTCTACAAAAGAATCCATTCTCCAAGTTCCTTCACATCCACAAACTTTCTTTACAAAGTTATCAATCATCTGTGTTCCGTTCTGGGTATGAAGCACCTCTGGATGGAACTGAATCGCATATAATTTCTTATCTACATTCTGTGTAGCCGCAATTGGACAATCTGCAGTGGAAGCAGTCACTTCAAATCCAGGTGCTGCTTCAGAAATCCTGTCAAAATGGCTCATCCAGCATACAGACTGCTTTGGCATATCCTGAAACAGAACTGCATTCTCTGTATACGTAATATCCGTCTTACCATACTCTCCCACTTCCGGAGTGATCACTTTCCCACCTAATACATGCATCATAAGCTGTGCACCATAGCAAAGTCCAAGTACCGGAATTCCAAGTTCAAACAACTCTTTGGAATACGTAGGGGAATCTGGTTCATAACAGCTGTTTGGTCCACCTGTTAAAATAATTCCCTTTGGATTCATCTCTTTAATTTTTTCGATATCCATGCGGTAAGAGTATATCTCACAATATACGTTACACTCACGGACACGACGTGCTACTAATTGGTTATACTGGCCACCAAAATCCAGTACGATAATCATTTCTTTTTCCAATCCAGTTTCCTCCTATGCTTTTCTATATACAGGAATATCATCTAAAACATCCCATTTCAAACATCTATTCTATCTTACTATATTTTCATGAATTAGACTAGTACATTTTATATATATCACTCGATTTCCAAGTAATACACAATTTTTAAAGCTTCTAGCACTTCCGTATATCTGGTATTTTTCGAATTACTCTCTCTGAATAGTTAGCAATTGTTTCGTTACTGTACACATATCCGTGAACTGTAACATTGTTTATCATTCTCAGTTACGAACCTTTCTTCTTTTATCAATGGCATTTCGAACAGCTTCCATTCGCTCATCCAGTTTCGAACTCTCATTGGAGCAAGCGATCAACTCTTCGTGTAACTGCTGTGTAATAGCCGGATCCATCTCCTTTTTATAACTGAGTCGATGATCAAGACTAGCCCAAAAATCCATTGCAATCGTTCGAAGCTGTATTTCTACACACATCATACGTTTTCCTTCTGTCAAATAAATAGGAACCTGAACAATTAAATGCAAACTGCGATATCCATTTTTCTTTGGTTCCCGAATATAATCTCTTCTTTCTAAAAGCTTAATATCCTCTCTCATAAGCAAACGCTCAGCAATCGTATATATATCAGAAATAAACGGGCAAATTACTCTCACACCTGCGATATCCTTAATCTCACGTTCTACCAGAGAAAAATCAAACGGAAGTCCACGGCGTTCCATCTTCTCCGCAATACTTTCTGGTGTCTTCAATCTAGTTTTAATGGTCTCAATAGGATTGTAATCCTCAAGTGTTGCAAACTGCTCATTCAATGCTCGAAGCTTAGCCTCTATTTCCATCAATGCACATCGATAATAGGTCATATAACTGGTAGCATGTCTAATTTCATCTTCCATTTTCCTTCTCTCTGCTACCTTTACCACTGAATTTCACTTCCCTTTTTGAAATATTTGTACTATTGTACCATTTTTTCAACAAAAATGAAAGTCAAAAACAGTTCACCGCCCTATACTGCTTTTCATTTTGTTACTCTTTCTTACGCTCTTTTCTCTAAAGGACTAGCGCTGTGCAAAAAGCCACATCTAAACAGTAACCCTATTTTTTCTTGTTTAAAGCTACAATATTTCAAATTTTGCCAAGGTTTTGTCAAAAATTATTGTTATATTGCACTATTATGTGTTACAATAGGTGGGTATGACTTAAAAGGATATTAAAATAACCTAACATAATAATAAGAAGATCCTTAGGAGGTAGTAGTATTATGAATGAATTGACGCATTTAGATCAATTAGAAGCAGAATCTATTTACATTATGCGTGAAGTTGCAGCAGAATGTGAAAAGCCGGTTATGCTTTACTCTATCGGAAAAGATAGTTCCGTAATGCTTCATTTAGCAATGAAAGCATTCTATCCGGAGAAACCGCCTTTTCCATTTTTACATGTAGATACAACTTGGAAATTCAAAGAAATGATCGAGTTCCGTGACCATATGGCTGAAAAGCTTGGTTTTGAATTACTTGTTCATTCTAACGAAGAAGGAATCAAGCAGGGAATCAATCCATTTGACCACGGTGCAGCTTATACAGATATTATGAAGACACAGGCTCTGAAACAGGCTCTGGCAAAATACGGCTTCACAGCTGCTTTTGGTGGCGCAAGACGTGATGAGGAAAAATCTCGTGCCAAAGAACGTATCTTCTCTTTCAGAAATGCTGCTCAGGCTTGGGATCCAAAGAATCAGCGTCCTGAGATGTGGAAGTTATTTAATACAAATATTAATAAAGGTGAAAGCGTTCGTGTATTCCCTCTTTCAAACTGGACAGAAAAAGATATCTGGCAGTATATCCGTCGTGAAAATATCGAGATTCCTTCTTTATATTATGCAAAGGAAAGACCAGTGGTTGAACGCGATGGTAACTTGATTATGGTTGATGACGATCGTATGAGACTTCTTCCTGGCGAGAAAGTTGAAATGAAAAAAATCCGTTTCCGTACCTTGGGTTGTTACCCTCTTACTGGTGGTGTAGAATCCGATGCCGATACATTGGATGCAGTAATTGAGGAAACACTAAGCTCTGTTTCTTCTGAAAGAACAAGCCGTGTGATTGACCACGAAGCTGCTGGTAGTATGGAAAGAAGAAAGAGAGAGGGGTATTTCTAGAATGCAGACATTATTAAAATTTATTACTTGTGGTAGTGTTGATGACGGAAAATCAACATTGATCGGACATATGTTATACGATGCTAAATTATTGTTCGCAGACCAGGAAAAAGCTTTAGAATTAGATAGTAAAGTCGGTAGTAATGATGGAAAAATCGACTACTCTCTTCTTTTAGATGGTCTTATGGCTGAGCGTGAACAAGGAATCACCATTGATGTAGCTTATCGCTACTTTACAACCGATAAAAGAAGCTTTATCGTTGCGGATACTCCAGGACATGAAGAATATACACGTAATATGGCAGTAGGTGCTTCATTTGCAGACTTAGCTGTTATTCTTGTGGATGCTTCTAAGGGTATTATGGTACAGACAAAGCGTCATACTCGTATTTGTGCATTGATGGGAATCAAGCACATGGTATTTGCGATCAACAAGATGGATTTAGTTGGTTATGACGAGACTCGTTTCAAAGCAATCGAGCGTGAAATTAAGGCATTCTGTGCAGAATTTGATTTTGATTCGATTTATGCAGTTCCTGTATCTGCTACAGAAGGAGACTTTATCAACAAACCATCTAATAAGATGCAGTGGTTTAAAGGACAGGCTTTATTAAGTTACTTAGAAGAAATCGAAGTAAACAAAGCTACAGAAGACGATGATTTTGTACTTCCTATTCAGCGTGTTTGCCGTCCAAACCACACATTCCGTGGTTTTCAGGGACAGATTTCAAATGGTATTATCCATGTTGGAGATGAAATCATTGCCTTACCAAGTAAGGAAACTGCCAAGGTAAAAGAAATTTACAACACCGATAAAAAAGTAGAACAGGCTGTAATGGGACAGGCTGTCACTGTTCAGCTTGACCGCGAAGTAGATGTATCCAGAGGTTGTGTATTATGTTCTTCTGACAAGCTAAAAGTTAGTACAGTGTTCACTTCTAAGATTTTATGGATGGACGATACGAAGCTGGTAGCTGGCAAAAACTACTTGTTAAAGATTGGTACAAAGAGTATCCCTGCTGTTGTTATGAACTTAAAACACAAAATCGATGTAAATACTGGTGATCTAATCCCAACCGATCACTTAAACAAAAATGAAATTGGTTTGTGTGATATTTCGGTTTCTGATAAGATCATCTATGATACATTCCAGCATAACAAAGATATGGGAAGTTTTATCTTGATTGATCGTATTTCACATATGACTTCCGCTTGTGGTATTATCGAGCACTCTCTTCGTCGTGGAGATAATGTCATTTGGCAGGATACGGATATTACAAGAGATTTACGTGCACAGCAAAAATCACAGTCCCCTGTAACTTTATGGTTCACAGGTCTTTCCGGTTCAGGTAAATCTACATTAGCAAATGCTCTTGAAAAGCGTTTATTCGCACTTGGCAAGCATACAATGCTATTAGATGGTGACAATATCCGTATGGGACTGAACAACAACCTTGGATTCAAGGAACAGGATAGAATTGAAAATATCCGTCGTGTATCTGAAGTATGTAAGCTGATGAACGATGCCGGTTTGATTGCTCTTACATCCTTTATTTCTCCATTCGAAAGCGTTCGTTCAAACGCAAGATCTATCATTGGAGAAAACAACTATATTGAAATCTATGTTTCTACTCCACTTGAGGTTTGTGAAGAGAGAGATGTAAAGGGATTATACAAAAAAGCACGTGCTGGTGAGATTCCTAATTTCTCCGGTATCAATAGTCCTTATGAGGTACCATCAAATCCTCGTATTACAATTGACACAGCCAATAAGACAATCGAGGAATGTGTGGATTATATCTTAGAGGAATTAAAAGATTTACTTTAATTTAGATGATACCAGAGTCAAAAGGTCTAACCCTAGCATCATTTCGATAGTTTTTACATGATTATGACAACAGAGGACACATTCTCAAATGTCCTCTGAACTGTTACAATCTATTTGTATAACTACAAAAATAGAAGAAGTTCAAATTTCGAACTTCTTCTATTTTTTGTTTCATCTTATTTTTTACACTCAATATAACTATTCAAATTTCTCTATAATCGCTTCCAAAGAAACTATCGAATAATGATTTTATCCATTAAACTTACTCTGTTAAATGGCAGCATAAAATAATAACCATCCGCAAAATCAGAAAGCTGTTCTATGATTTCGCTAGCAATCTGTGCGCCAACAATTTCCGCCTCTTCCTTTGACATATCCATGCTGTATCTTTCCACAATTTCATCCGGCACATTTATTCCAGTCATTTCATTCTTTATAAAATTCGCATTTCGATAGCTTACCAATGGCATAATTCCGCACAAAATCTTTGTATCTACCATTTCTTTTAGCTGGCGAATGCGGGCAATATCTTCTTTTGAATAAATTGGTTGTGTCAAAAAATAACTGCATCCCGCATCTATTTTTTGTTGCATACGCTTCGCCACATTTTCGATCTTGCCTCTACCATAATTCAATGCGCCACCATATACAATAGGGTCTTCCACAAAATGCTCTTCATTCATCTCTTTCATAAACTGCATTAGACGAATGGAATGATAATCGAATACTCCTGTAGTATCTCCCCTGCTCACACTAGGGACCGGATCTCCTGTCACCAACAACATATTTCGTATCTTATGAATATATGCACCTAATATGGAGGATCTCATAGCAATCATATTCCTATCTCTACAGCTCAAATGTGGCATCACTGGCATTTCTGTTTCATTTGCAAGCTTTATACTCATTAAAATAGAATCTGCACGGCTTCTTCCCATAGGAGAATCCGCCATAGTTATCATATCCACATCACATTGTTTTAAATGCAATGCGCACTCTATCAACTTTTCGTAATTGGCATCATAAGGTGGATCCAACTCTACTGCAATCACTTTTTTATTGCTTTTTAACTTTTCATAAAACAGATTTTTCTTTTGTGGATGTTTGAACACCTCTGATGTTTGTGTAACCGTTTTTCTTTTCTCGATCACAACTGGTGACAAATCGATTTTCTTTTCTACCTGAAAAATGTAATCTGGTGTTGTTCCACAACAACCACCTACGATTGCAACATTTAAATCTGCAATCTCCTGCATATTATCTGCAAAATACTTTCTGTTATCTAAAAATACCATTCGATTTCTCATCTGTTCCGGATACCCGGCATTTGGCATGATCAAAAAATACTTTTGCTGAAATAAATCCTGTAAATCCTGGGCAAGCTGAAGCATATGTCCCGAACCAATTCCACAGTTCAAACCACAAGCATCCACCTCTTCCATCTCGACCAATTCCTCTAACAATCTTCTGCCCGACATTCCAGATGTTGTATATCCATTTTTATTCACACACAAGCTGACAATGATAAATACTTCCGTATTCTTCTCTCGAATGTATTTTACCAATGGCCGAATTGGCTCTAAATCTAAAAAGGTCTCAAATACGATCACTGGAACCTTTTCCTCTAGAAAAATATCGATATTTCTCTGATACCGTTTCTGAAGTGCTTCGCTGCTATTTTCTCCATTCTCCACAATTCTTCCAATGTCCCCTGCAAGAAACAGATTCTGTTGGCCAGATTTATCAATAGCACTTCTTGCAATTTCAATTCCCTTCCGTACACATTCATCTACCTTTTTTGAAGAAAGCCCCATACTGTGCTCATTGGCAGCAAATGTGTTGGTCATGATTAAGTTTGCTCCTGCTTTGATGTATGCTAAATGTATCTTTTCTACTTCTCTTGGGTTTTCCAAATTTGCATATTCTGACACCTGACCACTATGTAACATCTCAAAATAGGTTCCCATAGCTCCATCTGCCAAAATCTTATGTTTTTTTAAATATTCTCTAATACTCACGTCTTCTTTCCTCTCTTTAACATATACCAATTCAAGTATCTGTCTCTTTTGTAATCATTTGATATCTATTCAGAACTCATGGCTACATATAGTTACTGTTCCCATTCCTGAACGATTACCAAGATTTAGTATAACGAACCTTTTTGAAATACGCAAGTCATAATCACCTAGTAAAATACTAGATTTTATTTTATTACTGTGAACATTAACATTCTTTTGTCCATGCTCAAGGGCATCAATTTTCCTTCCCTACACTACAACGTAAAGTTAATCATTTCGGATTAATCACACACTCTATACCTTTATTATATTTCGAACAACAAACCATATGATCAGTACACCAACAAACCCCCAGGCTATTCTCTCATTTCTCTTACTGATTCTTGCTCTTCCATATCGGATATATGTGACAATCTGTTCTAGGATGATTTCTCCTACCAACAGAAACATAACGGGAGCCAGGTAATTTTCCTTAATGGCATTAGAAAAATCCAGTTGCATACATTTTGTCACAAATCGGGTAATCCCACATCCCGGACATTTTAACCCTGTTATCTGATAAAATTTACAAGGCAATCCTATTCCTGTATATATAAAGAAAATTCCATATGCTATTCCTAGCAATAACACGATACTAAGAATACCTATTGTTTTCACTGCTCTTTCTTTCATTTTCCCACCAAAAAACCCTTCACATTTCTGTGAAGGGCTATCCTTTAATCTAAATTATGCAAGTGCATTAATCTCATTCTGGATCAAAGCAATCTGTACAATTGGAAGTAAAAATCCTAAAATCATCCATAAAACCTTGTTATCAGATGTTGCAATTCCACGGCTCTCCTTGATTGCGTTGATGTTGTCATCTGCATTAATACCAAGGATAAGGAAGCCAATTGATCCCAAGAAGAATACTAGTAAAAACTGTGCAATAACCGGCATATTACTGTGCTGACCTTCCTGGTCTAATGCCTGCATTGTCACATAACACCAGTATAAGCTATAAATTCCACATGTAAGAATTGTGAAAAGAATAACTAATCCAATACTTCTTTCTTTTAACATGAATATTTTCCTCCTATGTAATTTTTCCATAATCAGATTAACACACTTTCCATAATTCGTCAATAAACATTTCACAATTTCTTCATATTTTCTTCACATTTTATTGATTTTTTGTAACTATTCAGAACCCTCTATAATGGAACAATTAGATACGTTATGCTGGCATATAAGTAGCTAATTGTTTCATTATAGAGGCGCTCGAATAGAGTTGCCTCCCCATATATGAGCAGTCTTAGTGCGTAGCACGGAACGGGAGTCCGTAAGGACGACGAGTGCGAATATATGGGGAGGGTTCTGAATAGTTACGATTTTTTCATCATTATTCAGAAACTCGAAAACCATCTGAAGCATTATCAAATATATGCTACAATCAGCCCATGTCGTTCTGCATAATAACTACACAAGCCTTTCGTTGCATGGATCTCAATCTCAACTTTCCATTCACTAAAACGTTCTCCAATCTCCGCCTTCAGCATTTCTGCCATCTCTTTATTCTGACAATTGCTGATAACAATACGCTGTATCGGAGTATTAAAACTCAAAATATCTTCCACGATTGCCTTAATTGCCTTTTTCGAACCTCTCACCTTGTCTTTCATTTCAATCTTTCCTTCCTTGGAGGCAACTCCAATCCCCCAGAAGTTTAGCTTCTTTGCCACAAAACCAGCCATTTTGGACATTCTTCCATTTTTTACAAGGTTATCAAAGGATGACAGTGCAAAAATAGTTCTCTTAAGTCTTGCTACTTTCTCTATATGCTCCACACATTTTTCAAAAGAATTCCCTGATTTTATATAGTCAGACAGCATTCTCAAAATAAGAACTACTCCAGCTCCAGCTGAAATGGAATTAATAATGGCAATCTTCTTATCCGGCTCATCCTCTAATACCATTTCTTTTGCTACGCATGCACTATTATAACTTCCGGAAAGCTCTTTTGAAATTGTAATAGCAATCACATTTCCCTCTGCTCGAAACGCCTCTTCCCAGGAAGCCGGTGTCGGACAGGATGTACTACTGGCCTGTCTGCTTCGCTCCATATGATCTAGCATGGCTTCCACATTCATATTTGCATCATCTACATATTCTTGTGAATCCACACCAATTATAAACGGAACAGAGGTATGTCTTATTACAAAATCCCCTTCTGATAAGACAAAATCCTCCAAATCACAACTTGAATCTGTTACTATATTCCAAACCATCTTCTTTTCCTTTCTTGTAAAGACGTTATCGTTCGTTGCTACATACAAAACTTATTCTATCATATTTACATATTGCGTACAATCTGGATTTTTTCTTTCCATCTTTTTGATTTTATCCCTAGTTACAGTTCACATGTATATGAACTGTAACTATCCCTAACGAAACTACATTTTTTGTTAAAATGTAATTCGCTTACGCGCTTCCAAAAGCATTTTACTCCCTTTAAAAACTGCAATTGCTAAAAAAGTTACACACCCTATGATCAAACTTATATTCCACATCAAAGGCATCTCTCTTCTTTCATTCAAAAACATCATAATTACATACGGAACCACTAAAACAAGTAAATTTCCCAACAAATATGCCATAGCATTTCCAGATTTATCAATCATGGAAAACACAAAATTAATGGATAAAGATACACTAATCATAATAGGGATGATCCATGTAATACAAAAGCTCAAAAACTTTAAATACCAAGCGGTAAATAGCACCAGGAGACACCCACAGAATAATATTTTCGCAATAATGCTGGTCAGCATAAATTTCCTAGCACTCAAATGATACACTAAAAACTCAACCAAACTTCCCCATACAAGTACAATCACGCTCCATCGCACTTCTCCATGTACACCCATAAGAAAATCAAGGATCAAGCTAACTACAATTCCTACCATAACAGCAAAAAGCTGTATTTTTAAGAATATGGTTTTCTGTCTTAATTGTGCAGAATTCGGCCACAAATTCGGAGTATCTTCTCCCTCCAAGGTGTTCTGACAGATTGGACACACCGTCCAAGAGCCCCCCACCTTAATATCACAAGAACTACATTTTTTCATAAATAACCTCCAAACTATACAACATCTGATGCAAACAATTCAATCTGTATTCCATCTTCACGCAATCTTTTTATGAAATTCCAAAGAACATTTGTATTCTCGAATATGGAAGAAAACCCCATGACCAGATCATCCTCATAAGTCAAGACGGTAGTAAACAAACCTTCATGGCTGCAAAATGCAGAATAAGTCTTAATAAAAGGCGCAAGTTCTTCCGGAACTTTTTGCACACCTAAACTGGATAATACTGCTGACACATACTTACTTGTCTGTTTGGCAAAAAAGCGGATCACAGGCTGTTTAATCGCCAAAGGAATCATCCTTGCCAACAGAAGATGTTCGAACCTTGAATAAGAATTCATCTGACTCCTAATCTTATCCGGCAAAAGATTTTCTTTCATTTGACTTTGAAACTCAGGTGCCAATTCCTGGATATTTTCTGTTCCATCAAATACATGACTTACTGAAATATTATTAAAAAAGTTACGGCCGGTATTGGACTTATAAAAATTCCTCAAATTTACTGGCATAGAAATGGTCACAGGTAATTTTTGTTTTGATATAGACATATCATCATATATAGCCAGCATTAGTTGCGTACTAAGATAACTTGTAAGACTTACCGATCTTTCCTTTGCTTTTCCCAGTACATCTTTGGCGCTCATATGCAATTCAAAGAATCGCATCTGATTAAACGGAAGCTTATGCCCCACAATCTGATATGCTTTTTTGGGCATCTCCATCTTCTTCTCTCTGTGAGATTTGTCTTTTTTATCATAGAACTGATCGTAACTGTCTCTATTTCGCTCTGTTTCTGAGGAATGTATATCAAAAGATACATTTTCCAATTGTCCATTGTGCATCTTCTTCAAATAATTCAATGTCAATAAATTCAGAAATTCCATTGCACCGGTTCCATCGCTTAATGCATGAAAAATTTCCAGGTTAATTCGGTTCTTATAATATGTAACACTATAGTGCAACACTCCCTTATAATACGGCCCATACAGAATAGGACAAGGTCTCTCATGTTCTTCCCTTACTACAGGCTTATGATCTGTTTTTTCCAGATAGTTCCAAAATATTCCCCGACGAATCCTCATCTGAAATTGTGATCTGGATTTTATGGTCTGATCCAGTGCGTACTGCAAAGCTTCTGGATTTATAGTTTCATTTAGCGTAACACTGACACGCAATGTTCTTGTATCCCGTTGATTGTGTGTTGCCAAAAAAACCTTAGCTACATTATCTACCTTATACCATGCTGTTTCACTCATGATTTACCTCCGAATTTTTTGTCACTATCCAAAATCAATGGCATTTACTTAAGTTAATGGCGTTGATCCAGTGAACAGTTACTATTTTTTTATCCCAGCACATCTACCACAAAGTCATGAATGGACTGCAGGGCCAAAGTCGCCTTATGAATTGGCATTTGTTGAAATACATGCCATCCTCCCCGGTATATTTCCAGTTTTACCTGACAATGTGCTTTTCTTAATTTTTTTGCCAGTCGCTCACTATCTCCTCGTAATATCTCATGACTTCCCACCTGAATCAGTGTTGGCGGAAATTCTGCAAAAGTCTTTGTATCTGCATACAAAGGACTGTAAATGGGATTTTTGTAATCAACTTCTTCCCCTACATATGATTTACGGATCAAATGTACATATTCTTCCGACAAAATCGGGTCAGACGCTCCATATGTCTCATAAGATGGTGAGGTTGCCGTCATATCCGTCCACGGGCTAATTAGTATCAGCCCTTTTGGCAAAAAACATTCTCTCTTCACCATGTTCAAACATAACTCCAATGCTAAATTACCACCGGCAGAATCCCCGGCAAGTATAATCTGCTTGCTTCCATAGCCCTTTAGCATCAAAAACTGCCACACAGCTTCCGCATCCTCCAACGCAGCAGGAAAAGGATGTTCTGGAGCCAGTCGATACGCAAACGAAAACACTTCCAATCCTGTATGAACCGCCATTTTCGCAGCTAAAACCCTTGCATAATTCAACTCTCCACAAGTATACCCACCGCCGTGACAATACAAAATAATACAGTCGGTTCGGTGTGGAAACGATGGGGTAATTTGTTCACATGCAATCTCATCTATGTCAAACTTGTCCACAGACACACCTATAGTAGGCGTAACTAACTTAGAAAATAACTCTGTGTTTTTTCTCTGCTTTAATAATTGTTTGTGCGTACTCTGCTCTGCAGTCACAGAATGCACCGCTTTAATCACCTTCATCAAAGGATCCATTTTTGTATCCGCTTCTACATTTTTCTCCCGTTTCATTCTTCCTCTCCTCTACGCAAAAGAATCCAATATACTTCTGTTAAGTATATCGGATTCTTAAATTTTTGACAAGGTATCCTCTTTAATACCTTACCAAATCCTCTTTATTATTTTTACAGGCACACCTGAGAAACGGGCATCATGAAACATAAAATCAACTTGCTCAAAGCATATTCGCTGACAACATTTTCATAATAAGCCAAGAAAATACTTATGAAGTCTGGTGTCATTTCCAAGCTCCGGATGGAATGCCATACCAATTTGGTTTTTATACTGTGCTGCAACAATCTTATCATCCACAGTAGCAAGTACTGACACCCCCTCCTTCACAGATTCAATATAGGGAGCTCGAATAAAAGTCATATTAAAATCACCTATTCCTTCCAAATAGGCCTCCTTTTGAAAACTTCCCAGTTGTCTTCCATAGGCATTTCGCTTGACTGAAACCGGAAGTGTTCCAAAACATACATCTTCTTCCCCATTGATTTCTTCGGATAAAAGGATTAATCCGGCACAAGTAGCAAGGGTAGGAATACCATTCATAATCATATTCTGTATTGTTTGAAACATATCAAGCTCGTGTAAAAGTTTTCTCTGTACTGTACTTTCTCCGCCAGGAAGAACAAGACCCTCAAGGGAACAGATATCTGATTTTTTTCTGAGCTCCACACACTCACATCCCAGACTTTCCAGCATTTTTTTATGTTCAGCGAAGGCACCCTGAACAGCTAAAATACCAATTTTCATCTTTACTTTCCTCTTTCTTCCATAATTATCTTTATCTCATTTTCATTAATTCCGACCATCGCTTCTCCAAGATCTTCCGATAATTCCGCAATCAGCTTAGCATCCTGATAATTCGTAACAGCCTTCACAATTGCATTGGCTCTCTTTTCAGGATCACCCGACTTAAAGATACCAGATCCTACAAATACACCCTCAGCGCCAAGCTGCATCATAAGAGCAGCATCTGCAGGAGTAGCAACACCTCCGGCAGCAAAATTTACAACTGGTAGCTTTTTATTCTCGTGTACATATTTTACAAGATCATATGGAACCTGCAGAGCCTTCGCTGCTTCAAACAGTTCATCCTCACGCATAGAACTAAGCTTTGCAATCTCAGCATTCATTTTTCTCATATGTCGAACTGCCTGGATAATATCTCCAGTACCAGGTTCTCCCTTTGTTCGGATCATGGATGCTCCCTCGTTAATACGTCTTAATGCTTCTCCTAAATCTCTGGCTCCACAAACAAAAGGAACCTTAAACTCTCTTTTATTGATGTGGTAAACATCATCAGCTGGAGAGAGTACTTCCGATTCATCAATATAGTCAATTTCAATGGCCTCCAATATCTGAGCCTCTACAAAATGACCGATACGGCATTTTGCCATTACCGGAATAGAAACTGCCTCCTGAATTCCTTTTATCATTTTAGGATCACTCATTCTTGAAATGCCCCCAGCCGCTCTAATATCTGCAGGAATTCTTTCCAATGCCATAACTGCACATGCTCCAGCTTTCTCTGCAATCTCTGCCTGTTCTGGTGTCGTTACATCCATGATAACACCACCCTTTAACATCTGTGCTAATCCTTTGTTTAAATCATATTGTGTATTCATTCTAATTGCCTCCTTGAAATGTTTATATCTGGTTGTTATTTTAATCTCAAACTGATATTTTACAAATATCCATTTTATTCAAAAATCAAATGCCAGTTGTTTATAATAATCAAACCATTTCAATGACTTAGCAAAAATATAGGTAATATTACCTTTAGAATCAGAACAAATATAACCAGTTTCATAAAAAAAAATATCTCCACTTTCTATATTTTTTGTACTTTTTTCTACATAAACTTTCGAAAAAGACACATACTACTTCTGTGTAAAAATCAGTAACTGATATGTAGTGCCTCTTGTCAAGTGTAAATTTGCAAGATTTACAAGAAACACTTTTGTAAACTGAAGGCATTTTGAAAAGGTCAGGGTTTCAGATCCCGGCATTGGCCACTCTGATATACGTGGATTGGTTACCT
>JBGVLO010000162.1:0-9254 GCA_045124315.1 Lachnospiraceae bacterium | reverse complement strand
AAAAATGTCCAGCCATAAATAAAATTTTTAGCCATCTTGTATATCTGGCATTTTTCGAATTGCACCCTCTATATAGTAACATTTTTTTACCAGTTCTGCCGTGCAGAAAAGATTGTGCAAATTGCTCGTGACTGCTGGCAGGCTAAGAGCAGTTTGTACAATCTTTTCTATGGGGTGAACGCCCCAAATGAATAAAGTGGCCAGCCATCCTGTATAGTTCTAGCCACTCTGTTTCTTCTGGCACTTTATGAATGTTAACGGCAGAACTGGTACAATTTTTTGAAGTTTGCACCAGTATATACAATTTCTATTTTCAAATTAAGATAAATTCGCACAGTACCATTTCATAATTTCATCAAGCTCTGCCATATTATTATCATTATAAAAATAGAAATAGAACAAGTTAAAATCATCACCAACAATTTCTGAGAGTTCTCCATTATCTGCCTCTTCATAGATTTGCCAGAAGACTTCCATTCGAAAATCGTCTCCCTCTTCCTCAAGTATATCCTTCTCAGATTTTATCTTTTCTTCTTTCCTCGCAATTTCATCAAATTTTGCTTCTACCTCCTCTTGATATCTCCACGCACAGAAACTATCAAAATCAACGTTTTTAAATGAAATTGCATCCAAATACTCTACTTGTTTTTTCATAATTTATTTATTCGTCTCCATTTTTATTATCGTTTCGATTGAAATTACCTCCATGTCCATAGTTATATTTTCGCACCAAGTCACTACTAACATTAAATCAAAATATTAATCCCACAAAAAAACATCCTTTGGAAACAGCAACACTAGCAACCACCTCGCTTAATGTTCCACAGTTTCACAATCGGTTACTTTCTCTGCCTAATTTTAAAATCTTCATTTGAAATCATTTAATCCATCTGACACAAACATATAAGAATACTTGACTCAATCCTTTTTCTGTTTTTCAAAATTCTCAAGATTATTATATTTTAAACAAACCTGTCCAAATTTCTCATATGTCTTGCGCCTTTTTAATTCACATTATTATCAAAAGAAGCTGTCGCACTAACAAATTTTCTACAGGATATAGATGTGTGTTTGTTGATTATTGCTATATCCTGTATCTTTTTCGCTTCGTGCACAGCCCCTCTATACTTCTCTTTCTCTCTTTTTCTTTCTAACTGCACGATAGGACTTTATAAGAAATGCTACTGACGTAACTAGGAACAATATAGAAATACCTATCACAACAAGAGAACGATTGGCTATTCCTAGATACAAAAACGCCATAAATAAACCTCCATAAAATGCTCCAACTATAAGTCCTGCTAAAACACGCAGGAATACTGGTACACTCTTTGTTTTTGTGTTACACACTTCAATTGTTCCATCTAAAATGATCTCAACAAGTAACTCCATAATAAAATCCATACGTTTTCCCCTCTCTTCTGAATAGATATGCATAAAATCGTTTCCGTCACATTCATCTTCTGTACATTATTGTAACAGTTCAGGTAGTCCTTGCAAACATTGCTGTGCAAGGACGTATAAAAGTGTAAATTGGGTGTGGCTCACAGCAATTTGCATGCGTAAGCTTGCTGTGAGCCGTAACAGGACAGTCCCGGCTGAGCTGTTACCATTATTTTCATTTGTCAAAAAGGAATGCAACTGCTCAAAATATGCAATTCGTATAATGCCAAATTTGCATAATGAACTAAAATTATTGTTTATGACAGGACATTTACTGCTGTTCTTCTATAAACTGCTCTAAAATCTCCGCTGCCATACCTACGATTTCTTTACACGGACGCTTCTTATAATATGTTTCTGTACGTGCTTCAGGTGTAGGTGGCTGACGTTTTTCCGATAATCCTAATAAATCACGACATACTATAGAACCATTCTTTTCTTCAAATCTCTTTGCGAGTTCCTGAATTTTTGCATAGTGATCCGCCTTAATCTGTCCTGTCTCCGGACCTTCATAACCGTACAGCAATCCTGCTACCAAAAACATTCCACTAACAGAACCACATACTTCCCGAAGTCTTCCCATTCCTCCACCAAAAGAGGAACTCATACGGATAAATGCATCTTTATCCTGTTCCGGTATAAAATCTTCAAATGCCAATAAAATAGACTGGGTACAATTGTAGCCCTGTAAAAAATTATTCATTGCCCGTTCTTTTCTTGATGTTTCCATTATGATATTTTCTCCTTTGTTTTACTCTACTTCGATAGATTTATCTGCTCAAGATTCCATATACTTATGATTTTATATATGGAATCTTGAAATTTTTAACAAAAAGAGGAATGATGGAAAAACCAGCTTATAGTTTCCTTTGTTACAGTTGTCCATCCTTTTCCTTACACATTCTCCCTTAATCCCCCCACAAAACAGTTCCCACTATTTCTGCATTTTATTTAAAATCTTTACATGGGGTTTTACCAATGTATAATACTGCATCCCCTTTTCTTTTCCATACTCCTTTAATAAAGCCGAACGAAAAGAGTTCAAATTCTGTCTCTTCTCCTTTGCTCCATAAACAAAATTAGAGAAATTCTTCGGATATTTTTCTTTTTCTTCGCTTCTTTCAAATATCAACTTGCAATAATTTCCAAACCGATCTTCCACACCTAACTCTTTTCCATCTACATACTCTTTTAGGTTTCCTTTAACTTTTTGATATACCTGTTTTCCATCGTCTCCCAAGAACATTGTCAGCGCATTATGAATCTCTCCACAGTTATTTACCCCCAGGCAATTTACCAACTTCCGTAATAATAGACTCTCCCCATCTTTATTCCCTGACTGTTTCTTCACATTTTCACCATTTGACTTACTTACTTTCTTGCTTCCCGTTCTTTCTTTTTCCTGGGTTTTTGGTTGCGAAGAATCAACCTCCGATAAAACCTCAACACTCTGAAACTCTAGCTGTTGTGCTTCCAACTCTTCTCTACTATTCTCTATTACATCTGTGCTTACTTCTTCTTTCCCTATTTCTATCGTTTCTTTCGCATCAGTATCTTGGGTTTTCGATACTGTTTCTTTCTTGAGTTGCGCTTCCACCATCATTTTATTGTACTGGTTTTGGCAGTATTTTGCATTGAATCTACGCACATTTTTCCCAGCATTCTGCCAATACTGTACTACGGCATCAAATCCGGTATCATTGGTCACCATTATGTATTCTACATCCTCACATTTACCCAAACGATATCCCAGCTCCGTCACAAGCTGAAAATCCAGTGCATTTTTTCCTTCCGAACATTTAATAAAATCCACTTCTCGCTCAGATGCCAACAATTTACGAATGGTATCATATCCCATATGCGGAGATTTTTGTGTATAAAATACTACAATCTCGTCCTCTTCTTTTGCTAGTGCCATAATATGGGTAACCCAAAGATCTCCTACGTTCTCACTATCTACTAAATATATTTTTTTATTCTCTTCCATCGCACTCATCTCCCTAAAACATTTTTCTATCCACACAGGAAAGTGTTTCGCTTGCAAAACTCTAGCGCCAATTTTCCGCCTTATATTTCTTCTTTCTAGTAATCTTTTGTCATTATGTATATTTGCCGTTTTACAAATTGCACCCTCCGAATAGTTACATTGTTTCCTATATATCTATATATCTATATATACCATATTTTTTATGAAACAGCCACTTTTTTCTTCCATCGAACTCCTTTTACTGTACAGTTCACAGATATATGATTTGTACCTGATTTTGGCAATGATGCACATAAAAAATTGTCCAAACCTGCACACGGTAGACTTTCATACGGTATTTTCGGTACCGAAAATACCCACCTCTGACCAATAACCTTTTACTTGCCATTTGAAATCTTGTCCGATATAATATCCTAAGGCATGATGGAATGTTTGCTCTCCCTCAAGTTGAGTAAATTTTTTCCCTTCTACGCCCACCAAATATACGCACAAAAGTGCAGAAAAGAGGATATTATGAAAAAACACTTATTATCACTCCTTTTAATCTGCTCCATGCTGGTTTTCCTGACAGGCTGTGGAAAAGATTTTGACGCTTCCGGCTATGTTCAAGGATACATGGACACTTGTTTAAAAGGAGATGGTACAAACTATGCAGAACTTTGCGGCGTAAGCGAAGAAGAAACTACTGAAGTCTATGAAGAAGGAATTGATGAAGTGGTAGATGGCTGGTTAACTGGAGTTTCCCTTTCCGACGAGTCCAAAAGCGAAGTTGAAAGCGCAGTAAAAGCTTTATTTAAAAAAACTTCCTACTCTGTGGGCAAAGCAGAAAAACAAGACGATGGCTCATACTCTGTCCCTGTGACGATCCAACCACTTGAGATAAAACTGGATACTGCTGCTATGCAGGATTTACAGACAGAGACTATGTCCCAGTACATGGAAGCACATCCGGAAGACGAATCCCTTTCCGATACGGAAGCTTTGGGAAATCTTCTTGCAACTGAATTTGCTGCATATCTCACAAATATTTCCGAAAACCCAACTTATGCTGAGGAAGTTACAAAAAATGTTACAGTATCTATTCAAGATAAGCAATATATGCTTTCAGAAGAAGATCAGTACACATTAATTACAAGCAGTGTTGCTACTGGTACTGAAAGTACAGAAATCGAATAGTAGAATCTACAAAACCCGAGTTTACACAATGTATACTCGGGTTTTTATTTTTTCTTTTTGCAAATTGAAGTTATCCAGCTTTTCTTATTCTACCTTCGTCTCGACGAATACCCACTAACCCCATTTTCAGAACAAAGCGGACAAGTCCACTTCAACTCCCTGTATCCCTCACTCATGAGGGACTTGATCCACTTTGCGTGCCAGATGCGTGTTGCATGCTTTTGCACTGTTTTCAGCTTAAGCAAAGACCGTAAGGTCAAAGCGAAGGCTAGAAAACTGGCACGCAAGGCTTTCCCAAGAAAACGAGTCAGCGACGATGTTTGATTTACGCGAGTAACGAGCCAAAGTCCACGCTGCGACGCAAAGCTAATCCTTTCGAACGTGATACCTTGGCGACTACCGCGATAACTTGAGAAACTCGTAAAGCGAGTTTCTCATAGTCGGTTGAAAGCTACTGCGTTCTTTGAACTGCACATCCTCGTGGAGCGTTTTTTACATTATAGGAGACGAAGTTTCCAATAATGTAAAAAAATATAAGATAACTTTTCATACTCAAATGCTATCTTATACTTTTTAATTGACTAAGTTCTAGTATTATAAGCGACTGTCTTCTTTGTTCTCTTAAATGGAACAAACAATTCTGTCTTTTTTGAGGTTTCAGCTGGCAACAACCCTCTTCTTTTCAAAAGTCTTCTTTCTATGGCGGTGAAAACGCACTGATCAATTAAAATTCCGATCACGATAATCAGCACCATCACCATGGCTACCTGATTGATATCTGCAAGATCTCTACCTGTAACCAAAGTCTGCCCCAATCCAATAGACGTGGTCATTACTTCTCCTGCCATCAGTGCTCTCCATGCGAAAGACCATCCTTGTTTTAGTCCAGTCACCAATTCCGGCAAACTTGCGTGGAAAATTACCCTAAAATATATCTGCCTTTTATTTGCTCCCAATGTATATGCAACCTTTGAATAAATTGGGGCAACATGCTGCATTGCATTATCTACAGATATGGCAATACTAAACGCAGAACCCATAATCACAACAAATAAAATTGCCTGTTTTGACAGACCAAACCATAAAATAGAGAATGGTACCCAGCATACACTTGGCAATGTCTGTATTCCCAATACGATTGGTCTTAAATTTTTCTGTAGGTATTTAAAATGGTTAAGTGCCAATCCAAAAACAGCACCGAGCACCACTGCAATCAAATAACCTTCCACTCCACGTGCCAGAGAGTTTCCAATTGCCTCCATTAAGGTTCCATTTTGCATCAGCTGCACAAATTTTTCTACCACTCCAATAGGTGACGGAAAAGCGTATGCTTTATATATCTCAAATGTATCTACCAACAGATAATAGCTTCCCTGCCAAATGGCCAGTAATACAATTAAAACGATTACAATTCCCATGTTTGCTCTATCCTTTCTATTTCTTCTCTGACGCAATTCCCATTCTCACTTCATCCAACACTCGATGTCGTAAGGCTACAAATTCATCTGCATAAACATGTCTTGGTCTCTCTAAATTCACATCTACAATATCTCTCACTCCGCTATATTCCGCAGACAAGACCACTACACGATCAGCCAGATAAATGGCTTCTTCCACACTGTGCGTAATAAAGAGAACTGTTTTTTTTGTTTTCATCCATATATTTTCCAACTCTTCACGAAGTCGATTGGAAGTCTGTTTATCCAACGCAGAAAAAGGTTCATCCATCAACAATACTTTTGAGTCCATAGTAAGTGAACGGGCAAGTGCCACTCTTTGACGCATACCACCAGAAAGTTGGTGTATTGGGTAATCTCTATAATTCTGCAATTGCATCATCTCCAAATAATGCATGGCACGATGTTCCTGCTCTTCTTTTGATACCCCGTTAAGCTGCATTCCAAATTTCACATTCTCAATTACATTGAGCCACGGATACAACCCATGTTCCTGAAACATAACGGTACGATCTGCTCCTGGTCCTTTGATTTCCTCTCCATCTAGCAAAATTTGTCCCGATGTAGGTTTTTCCAATCCTGCACATAAATTTAGCAATGTACTCTTCCCACAACCGGATTCTCCTACGATACAAACAAATTCTCCATCTCGAATAGTAAGATCAATTCCACTCAAAGTCGGTTGCTCACTATTTTCATAAATTTTGCTTACACCTTTTAGCTCTAATGCCATACTGCTTTCCTCTTTTCTTATTTTGCGTACAAGTTTCCTTCCTCTGGTACCTGATCAATAAATCCCTCTTCCTTGCTGATCTGAGCAAATCCCATAAGTGATTCCTTGTTAATCTCTGTGCTAACACCGATTCTGGTAAATGCTTCCTTTAGAATATCATCCGTCAAGGACTTTCCTGTTTCTTTATTAATCTGCTCATTGATCTTCTGTAATGAACTTTCCTGATCCGCATTAATGGTTTCTGTTGCAGCCTCATGTTCTTTGATAAACGCTTCCACTAAATCTGAATGTTCTTCCATAAACTCTTTTCTAACCACTACAACCGCTACATCGTATGCACCGTCCATATATATACCATCATAATCTAAAACAAGTTCTGCTCCTTTTGAAAGCAAGGTTGCTCCCCATGGTTCTGGAACCAATGCTGCATCAATATCTCCACGTTCCATCATATTTTCCACATCTGCATTTGCAACAGCTGTTACCTTTACGGTTCCTCCTGCTGTATCCGGTTTTAATCCGTTCTCTGATAACAAATGCAATAAACTCAAATGCTGCGTATTTCCAAGCTGTGGGATTGCAACTGTCTTTCCATCCAAATCACTAACAGATGAAATATCAGCATCTGCTCTCTTCAAAAGTACGGCTCCACCTTTGGTTGCTCCCGATAATACCACTACATCTCCATTTGACTTTACATTTGCGGTTACTGCAGGAACTGGTCCAATATATCCTATATCAATATCTCCAGCAAATAAGGCTTCCACTTCTGCTGGTCCTGCATTAAATGCCTGCCAATTTACAGACACATCTTCTCCAAAGCTTTTCTCCAAAGTTCCATCATGTTCCATCAGCAATGCCTGTGCATGTGTAATATTATCAAAATATCCAATGGTCACCTCTGTTTTTTCATTCGTTTCAGATGTCTTATTTGCTCCGCATCCTGCCAAAGCTGCCACAAGCATAACACCGACTGCAAATAATTTCAATTTTCTCATAATTTCATCCTCCGTTTCGATTTCTTTTCTTTACACCCACATTATATTTCTTTCTCCTTATCAAAAAAACACAAATATCGAAATCGTTTTCATTTTACATTTTATTCTCTTTATGTTACTATTTATTAGTAAAATAAATGTTATCAAAAATTTCTACAGTGTAACATCCATTCACAATATCCTTATTTTTCTGATAACGTTTTCACAAGAGGAGGTTTTTCATATGTCGATTAAAGAAATTGCAAAACGTGCAAATACATCCATTTCAACGGTATCCCGAGTATTAAATGATCCAAATTATCATTGCAATAAAAAAGGGCTTTCTGAACAAATCTGGGCAATTGCAAAAGAGTTGGATTATCTACCAAATACTGCTGCCCAAAACTTACGCAAAGGAATCCGAAAAGAGCTTCATAATCCCTTCACTATTGACGTTTTTCTCACTCGTTTTCGTTCCCTGGAACAGGACACATTTTTCAAGGAGTTATATCAAATTTTAAAAGAAGAACTACTGATACAAGGTTGTTATCTCGGTGAAATTCTCACCTCTTTGGATGTTACAGAATTAACCTATACCTCAAACACAACTGCAAAAACACGCACTGTTCCCTATCGTCCCAAAAGTGCTCAACCACAAAATCCTGACACCTTAGCGTATATTACTCAAAAGAAAAATACAGGTCTTCTGCTCTTTGGAAAATGTCCGGAAGAATTGTTTCCTATTCTCAAAAAACGCTACGCTTACATTGTGGGAATTGACCGAAATCCAACAGATTACCTGTACGACGAAGTAATCTGTAACGGCAGTACAGCTGCGGAAAAAGCCATGGACTATTTGATTTCTCTTGGACATCGCTCCATTGCATATATTGGAGACTGTACCTATGAATCCCGTTATATCGGGTATTATCAGGCTTTACTTAATCACAAAATTCCCCTGAGACACGAAAATATCCATCCTACTTCACAGACTGAAAAAGAAGGATTGGAAACCATGCTGTCCATTTTAGAAAAACCGGAACGTCCTTCCGCTATTTTTTGCGCCAATGATGTAACGGCAATCGGAGTCTTGAAGGCACTGCAAAAGAAAAAAAAGAAGGGGTATGTCCCTTCTGTCATTTCCATTGATGATATACAGGAAGCAGAATTTACCACACCTCCATTGACTACCATTTCCATTCCTAAACATGAAATGGTACACCTGGCAGTAGCCCTTATGTTGGACCGTCGTTCCGGCAGACACAAAGAAACAGTTCGTTTGGAGATGCCATGTAAACTAATCGTACGAGAAAGCTGTACCTATTTTATTTAGTTACCACGTAACTGATATGTAGTGCCTCTTGTCAAGTGTAAATTTGCAAGATTTACAAGAAACACTTTTGTAAACTGAAGGCATTTTGAAAAGGTCAGGGTTTCAGATCCCGGCATTGGCCACTCTGATATACGTGGATTGGTTACCT
>JBGVLO010000161.1:0-2901 GCA_045124315.1 Lachnospiraceae bacterium | reverse complement strand
CCGATTGAACAAAATCGCTGCGCGATGGCCTGCCAAGGCTGTGGTGCAGCTTTTTTTCTCAATAATAAAATAGGCAATGGCATTTCTTGCTGATATTTGATATTGTAAAGTTACCACACAAAACAATTCAATACAGAAAGACACCACTGCCTATGAAAAGAATACCATTTGACCGCTTTTCTGACAAGCGGTTTTATTATGCTAATGCACCTCCATGTAAGCAGGGTTTCTCATTAACTACTGATTTTACATGGAGGATTTTATTATGTACGATGAAATATTTAGCCAGATTACAAATGCTGCAAACAAACGGAATCTAAGAGATTCTACTATTCATGCATACTGTACAAGTGTTGCTCACTTTTTAAAATATACAGATAAGCCAATAGATGCTCTGACAACAGATGATGTTGATACATTTCTGACCGAAAAAAGACTTTCCGGGATTTCACCAGAGACATACAACCACTATCATTCCGGTATTCGTTTCTTTTATAAAAAAGTGTTAAAGATGAATTGGGATGACGATGATATCCCACGTATGAAAAGAGACAGGAACCTGCCAACCGTGCTTACGAAATCAGAGATATCAGCGATTCTTGATGCAACGCCAAACCTGAAACATAAGGCCATGATTGCTACGATGTATTCAGGAGGTCTCCGTGTATCGGAAGTCACGCACCTTCACTATGATGATATTTCACGCACCAATAAAACAATACACATCCGTGATGGCAAAAGCCGCTTTGACCGTTATACCTTGCTTGCTGACCGTACACTCGAGATACTTACAGAATACTGGTTTAAATGTGGCAGACCAACAGGGATTCTGTTTCCAAGTTCATGGACTGGCGATTATCTTGTGAAGGACAGCGTCATTCAGTTCTTCCGCGAAAGCGCAAAAAGGGCTGGAATTCAGAAACGTGTTTCTACACACTGTTTGCGCCATAGTTTCGCAAGCCATCTGTTTGAAGCAGGGTGTGACGTGAAATATATTCAGGCTCTTTTGGGACACCGTGATCCAAGATCAACAGAGATTTATCTTCATGTAAGCAATAAGACTCTGCTCGGTATTAAAAGCCCATTTGATGAGATGGGTGGTGAGTAATCGTGGAAAAATCATGTACGATACAGGATGTCTTTGAACGGTTTTATCCTGTTTATGAAAAAACACATGAGCTTCCTGCTCACCACAGAAAAGCAGCTTTTCACATCATGAACTGTAAAACTGGGGCTTTTGGTGTGAACATAAGTGTCTGTGAGGACTGTGGATGTATCAGCATTCACAATAACTCTTGTAGAAGCAGGTGTTGCCCTATGTGTCAGGAGTTTCCGAAAGAAAAATGGATTGATGCCCAAAAGGAGAATGTACTGGATGCACCCTATTATCATGTGGTATTCACAGTCCCTGAGGAATTGAATCCTATCATTTATAGCAATCAGAAACTTCTGTATGATGCACTGTATCATGCTGCATCATCCACTCTGAACGAACTGGCGAAAGATTCAAAGTATTTGGGAGCTGACATCGGATATATCTGTATTCTTCATACATGGGGTTCTGCAATGAATTATCATCCTCATATCCATACCATTGTTCTTGGTGGTGGACTTGATAAGGACAACAAATGGAAAGATACCGGTGGGAAGTTTTTTCTCCCGTATGGGGTCATTGCAAAAGTGTTCCGTGGGAAATATTTGTGCGAATTAAAAAGCCTGTGGAATGATTCAAAGCTTGAGTTTCATGGTACAGCGGAGAAATATCAAAACCACTATTGCTTCAGAGAACTTCTCGATGAGTGCTATAAAAAAGACTGGGTTGCTTATTGTAAGGAGACTTTTAATGGAGCACAGTCAGTCATAAATTATCTTGGAAAATATACTCACAGGATAGCAATCAGTAATCATCGGATCAAGTCCATGACGGAAGCAACTGTTACATATGCTGTAAAAGACTATAAAAACAAAGGTCAGTGGAAAGAGAAAACAGTTCCGGGCGAGGAATTCATCCGTCGATTTTTAATGCATGTTCCCCAAAAACGTTTTGTCAGAATCCGGCACTATGGTTTGCTGTCCTGCCGAAACAAGAGCAAAAAGATGACTCACTGTAGAAATCTGCTTGGATGTAAAAAATATATTTCTGCATTGAAAAATCGAAATGCCGCTGAAATGATAAAGCTGCTATATAACATAGATGTATGCAAATGTTCTTCCTGTGGCGGGAAAATGGTTCCACATCTTCCAGATAAGCATACACCATCTGTTTTTGCGCATATGAGATGTTAAAATATACAACTGAATATTCCGAAAAACTTCCGTAAAGGGAGTCTGTTTGTCATGCCTAAAAATAATTCTTTTGGCAAAAACCATCTGTTAATAAAACACGGGATATGATAAACTTATGGAAGAGAGCAAAGATTGAATCCCCATAGATAGTGGCGAAAGGGACGCGACTTTGTTCACCAAGGAAAAATCGAAATTGATGTAAACGAAAGTGCAGTTTTATAAAACCGCAAGACTGCTTTTTCGTTTACACCAACTCCGATTGTTTCCTTAACAATTTGTCAATCTATTTGACCATATATGACAAAAACATAAGATTGAATGGAATCTGCGTAGCACTCCTCAATAAAACCAAGCTTTTTGAATAAGTTGATGCTTTTCGCATTTTCTTTCTCTATCAATGCAACAATGTCAACTGACGGATATAGATTTTGAATTTGTGCAATTACCTCGTGCAATAACTCGTAAGCATATCCTTGCATTTGGAACTGAGGCGCAATTGTAATTCCGAGTGTAAAACAGTTATCGTTTTCAGAGAAGAACACACTGATATCACCAATCATTTCACTGCTTGCAATACATACTATAGCATAATGCTGTTCTTCTTCCCTGGATAAG
>JBGVLO010000160.1:0-2127 GCA_045124315.1 Lachnospiraceae bacterium | reverse complement strand
TTATAAGTCCGCGGCGCCAATCCACCTAGCCGCTTTTCTGTCAGGAATGCATCAACATCATCCGTCGTTAGGGCAGAGACATCTTTATTTACAGTGCGCAGGAAGTAGACGACGGAATTGCAGTAAGCGTTGATAGTACTTTCTTTTAAGTTCCGCTTTTTCGCTTCGTTGCGGATCTGGGTAAAAATATCTTCGTACATAAAAACCTCCTTGATAGTAGTGTCTTCAGATACAACTACCTATCAGGAGGTGCGTTGGCATCATAATTCCGATTGCGGAAGACGCCTGTAAATGCTATTGTTTTCATAGGCAGTGGGGCTTTCCGTATTCAGTTGTTTGGTGTGGTAACTTAACAATACCGAATTACGAAGAGCATTTCCACTGCTTTTATTTGTCAATAAAGTAAAACTGCGCCACAGCCGTGGCAGGCCATCGCGCAGCGATTTTGTTCAACTGGAAGTTATCTGACAGACTGCCATTCCTCTTTGGAAAGGCATGTTATGTGTTCCGTTCGGAGAACGCCCTCTATGGCACAGGGCACATTATAGGCCGTATGATGATAATGAAAACCGCACTTCTCCTGAACACGCTTTGACTTTTCATTCCCATCAAAGTAACCACACCATATTTTATTAAGTTTCAGGTTTTCAAAACCGTAGCGCATCAATTCCCTGACTGCTTCCGGTATCAGCCCTCGTCCCCAATACGGAACTCCGATCCAGTAGCCGATTTCACCTTCTGAATCAGGAAGGCCAATATTGCTGGCTTTCCCAAGCATAAGTCCAATGCTGCCAACAGGCTGGCCTGATTCTTTTAATACTACAGCATAGGTCTCCGGCGCTGAAAGAACCCTCCGGATTATTTCACGGCTATTCTCTACACTTGTATGAACCGCCCATCCTGCGATTGGTCCCACATCAGGATGACTTGCATATTTAAATAAATTCTCCGCATCGCTTTCTTCCCACGGTCGGAGGATCAATCTTTTCGTTTCAAGTATCATGGCATACCTCTCTTACCAACGGCATCTCTGCAAACTGGAATGCTGAAGCATTTTTACCTAATTTATTTGCAAAATGTTTTTTATCCATTTCAGGGTTATTTCTATTACATCATTTGCTTTAGAGGCATTAGGTATTAGAACATTAAAAGTGTGATTAGAATTTGGCACAATCACAACCTTACTTTTATTATTCTTGCTGTTTTCTACAATTTCTTTTGCATGATGATAGGGAACCAATTCATCTTCATCACCAGCTATAGCCAATATAGGACCTGCATACCTTTGTATTCCCACCATTGGAGTTGTATCACAAATATCATCAAACCATTTTTTTGAAAGTAGTAGATCCTCTCGCCAAAACAGTGGTATCTTTGCATAGCCACTCTCTAATGCTTCTTTATAATATTCATTAAACCATCCTTTGAATACTCCAATACCATTATGGCATGCACCAGACCAACTTATGGCAAATCTTATTGGAGACACATCTTTCAACAGCTCTGCCATTACGCGAGCTCCTTGGCTAAATCCTAAAATACCGATATTATTGCAATCAACAATCTCCTGTGTACAAAGATACTGATAAACTGTTTTTGTATCATTTACTTCACCACAAAAGCTCAATTTCGTTTGATCAGCTTTACTATCACCACATCCTGCATAATCAAACCGTATTGAAGCGATACCAATATTCAGTAATTTTCTGGACAATTCTACAAATAAATTACCAACTTCATTTTTTTGCGAACCTGTTCCATGACACAAAATTACTGTTGGCATTTTTTCATTTTTTTCCGAGTAAGAAAATATCGCTGGAATGGTGTATTCTTTATTATCAATGGCAATTGATTTCTCCATATCAACCCCTCCGTCAATTCCGATTGTTCTAATCTTTTTCACGCCCACCTTCTTGCCCTTCGGACAAGAAGTATCCCTCGCTCAAAGAGCTCGGTCAATCCCGATTTTGCGTCATCCAGACAAACGGGAATCTACAGTGCTAATTCCATCAGCCAGCAATCTACTTTTTCTCCCTCAAACATCTCATGTTTTGGAAGTGATTTAATGATTTTAAACCCGGCTTTCTCGTATGCCCTTATAGCCCTTTTATTATCTTGGTGCGGGTC
>JBGVLO010000159.1:0-29030 GCA_045124315.1 Lachnospiraceae bacterium | reverse complement strand
TATCCCCTACAAACACCAATATCTCCGCAACTACTTCATATAGTTCTTTGGGGATGTATTCTCCAATCTCCACTTTTGACAATGCATCTGCCACTTTTGCATCCTTGTGAATCGGAATGTTATCTTCTTGTGCTTTTTGCAAAATCTTCTCTGCCACATAACCTCTACCTGTGGCAAGCACCTTTGGTGCCTCATCTCCCGCTTCGTATGTCAAAGCAATTGCTTCCAGTCTTCTTCTCTCTTCCTCTGTCATGGTGTTCACTCCCTTAGATTAACTACTCTAGAATTGTTTCGAATCTGAATCCCTAAGATCGATACACGGTAAACTTTCATACGGTCTTTTGGATACTGAAAATACCTGCCTGTGAACAGAAACACATTTTCTACTCAGTTTCCATATTTTTAATAAAACTTCTTCTATGAATTTTGGTTGGCCCCATCTTTTTCAAAGCTTCCATATGTTCCTTGGAACCATAGCCCTTATTGGAGGCAAACCCGTAACCTGGATATTCTTTTTCATATTCCACCATCATTTGATCCCTGGTCACTTTGGCCACAATGCTTGCTGCTGCAATAGAAGCACTTTTTGTATCCCCTTTTATGATACCCATCTGCTCAATCTCCATTTCCGGAATAATGACCGCATCATTCAGGAGAATATCCGGCTCATGTGGCAGCTTGGAAATTGCCATTCGCATAGCTTTATACGTTGCCTGCAAAATATTTAACTTATCAATTTCTTCCGGTTCTACTATTCCGATTCCTATCCCAAGGGCTTTTTCTTTGATGATTTCACACAACTCTTCTCTCTTTGCAGCAGATAGTTGTTTGGAATCATTTAAATATAAGATTTTTTCTTCCTTTGGCAACATAACTGCGCAGGCAACTACCGGTCCCGCCAAAGGCCCTCTTCCAACCTCATCAATTCCACATATATATCTACAATTTTGATATTTCTCCTCATAAGAATACATATGCTCTGTTCGGATTAGTTCCTGCTGATATTTTTCCTGTTCTCTTGTATATTTTTTTATTATGTTTTGTACGCCCTGTCTATTATCTTCTTTGTATTGCCCTAACAACAGGTTCCAACCTTCTCTGTCTGTCTGCTGAAATTTCTCTTTAATTACTGCTATTGTTTCTGCCATCTTCTTCTCCTATTCCATCCATTAAAATACACTGCTAGCAAACCTATAGAAAAACAGCCGGTTAGAGTATCTGCTTACTCTAACCAGCCAGCCTTTTCAAAAGGATACACCCGAAAGATTGCCTTACCAACAATGGTGTTTTTCTTTACTGGTCCCACAGCCTCCGAACGACTATCTTTGCTTTGGTTTCGATTATCTCCCAAGACAAAATATTCGTCCACATCCAACTGATATTCCGGATAGTAATTACCCGGCTCCATCATAGGCTCTAATCCATAATCTTCCTGTAATTCCTGTCCATTTATGTATATTACACCCTTCTCTATAGAAATAGTCTCTCCCGGAAGCCCTATAATTCGCTTAATATACATCTCTTTCTCATCAAAAGGAAAAACAACCACATCATATCGCTCAGGATCATGGAACCGATAACTAATCTTATCCACTACAAGGTGATCTTCATCCTGCAGGGCGGACTCCATAGAAGTCCCGCTCACAATGGTGTGCATGCCTACATATTTCGTAATAAGGAACGCCAAACCATATGCAATAGCCACAGCTAAAACCATCTGTAAAAGAAGAACAAATACACGCAACACAAGCGGCCTCTTCTTTTCTACTTCTTCCTCATAAAACATGAGATCCCTGGCATGCTGTTCTTCCCACTTTCTTTCTGCTCTCTCTTCTTTCTCCCGTTCCTTTTGCTGACGCTTTCTCTCCCGGCGTTCTTGTGCCTTTTCCTTACGGGAGAGTTTCTTTGGTTCGCTCTTCTCTAAAAACTGCTCCTGTGGTTTCGATTCTCCTTCGGTCTCTACCTTACGAAAACTACCACTCTCCGGAACATCCATAAAGGACACAGCTCCTTTGGACATACTGTTCTTCTCTTCTACGGGATGCTCCTGTGCTCTTTTGCCGTCCTCAATTGCCGATTGTTGCTGCATTTTTTCACTTGGGAATCCCTGCGTTCTTTTGCTGTCCTCACCTACCAGTTGCTGGAATTCCTCTTTTGGAATGTCCCACGCTCTCTTACTGTCTACACCTACCGGTTGCTGTAATTCTTCCCTTGCAATCTCCGTTGCATACTGTTTTCCTTCCTGTTCTTTAATGCGTCTGCCATAAGCAACTGCTTCCTGCAATTTTCTTTCAAACTCGTTTTGAGGGATCTTCTCCCGATTGGTATCCGCCTGTCCTTCTGCCAGCGGCAGGAAAGTATCCAAATCAAATATGTTATTGGGATTATCAAATATGTGTGTCTGATAGTACACTTTGATTTCTTTACAAATTCTCAAACTCTCTTCTACTTGTTTTTCATCGTACATGCACTCACCCCCCTGCTCTTTGTCCTTCGTATTTTTCTTCCCTCTCTCCGAAGAAAACTTACGCTTCACTCCAATCCTCTGCAGTCTCTAATGTAATCGTACCTAACTTTCCACTTCTAAAATCATCCATAAGAATAGATGCTGCCTTGTCCAAGTCCAACTCATCCCCGGCTTTCTTACAAGAACGAATCTTTGCAATCTGTTCTAACGCTTCTACTTCTCCCATATCCGCCTGTACTTCATAACGCTCCACAAGACAATTTGGATAGCTTGCTTTTAAGAACTTTATCAATTCTATAGCCAAATCTGAGATATTTAATATGTCATCCTTAATGGACCCAATCATGGCTAATCTAAGGCCTACTGTCTGGTCTTCAAACTTCGGCCAAAGAATACCCGGAGTATCCAAAAGTTCCACATTTTTATTTAACTTAATCCACTGCTTTCCCTTTGTAACACCAGGCTTGTTACCAGTCTTCGTGCAAGCTTTTCCCGCAAAACTATTGATAAAGGTAGACTTTCCAACATTAGGAATTCCCACAATCATTGCACGAATTGGACGATTAATGATTCCTCTCTTTCGGTTACGCTCAATCTTCTCTTTGCAGGCCTCCATTACAATATTTTGTACGGCCTTTACACCATTTCCATTTCTTGAATTGACCATAGCTACATGGAAGCCTTTCTCTTCAAAGTATTGCTTCCATTCCTGGGTCTTCTCCTTATGTGCAAGATCATTCTTATTTAACAGAATGACTCTAGACTTATTCTTAGCCAACTCATCTATGTCTGGATTCTTACTACTCAAAGGAATTCTTGCATCTACAAGCTCGATTACCACATCAATAAGCTTGATATTCTCCTGCATCATTCTCTTTGCTTTTGTCATATGTCCCGGATACCACTGAAAATGCATGTTATCTCTCCGTTTCTTTCAATCGTTTTTTGTACATCGTTCAATAATTATCTCATGAGCAATTAATTGTCCGATGTACTAGTAACTGTTACTTTTCTTTTGCTTCTTCATCCTTATAGGAAAGCCAACTGATAATTCCGAAGCTCGGCTTCAGACGCAGCCACGCCTTACCGATGATTTCCCTCTTTGTGATCATGCCCACACTGGAATACCGACTATCTTCACTTTGATTTCGATTGTCACCCAGCACAAAATATTCTCCCTTTTCCAAGGTAATCTCATCCTCTGCCACACCTGCCGTAATCATCTCTTCTACGTCCATTTTCTCCTTGTAAACCTCTCCATTCACATAGAGTATTCCATCTTTAATTTGGATGGTCTCTCCCGGCAATCCTACCACACGCTTCACACTATAGTATTCGTGTTCCTTTGCTTCTAACTTATACACAATGACATCATTGTGCTTAGGAGACAGTAACTTGTAGGACATCTTGTTGATCAAAATACACTCTTGCTCCTGCAAAGTGGGCTCCATAGACACTCCCGACACGATCGTCTTCTCGAAGCCAAAACGTACGAGCAAAAAACCCAACAAAACCGCCACAATTATCTCTATCAATAAGATTGGCCACTCCTGTAATATTTCTCGAAATGGACTATCTTTTTCTTCTTTATATCCAAAATCCATATTGTGTCCTTCTCCTATATTTGTTCATTCTCTTTCTTATTTTAACCTAAGAATAATCTTTTGTAAACTACCACTATCCATACAATCAAAGAAAAAACCCCCTATAATAAAATTATAGGGAGTCCATCCATTCTTTTGCTGACGCAAAAATATAAAGATTATATTCACTAATTATTTTACTAATTCTTTTACCTTAGCTGCTTTACCAACTCTATCACGTAAGTAGAATAATTTTGCTCTTCTAACCTTACCACGTCTAACAACTTCAATCTTCTCAACAACTGGAGAATGTACTGGCCAAGTCTTCTCAACGCCTACACCGTTAGAGTTCTTTCTAACTGTGAAAGTTTCTTTGATTCCACCGTTCTGTCTCTTAAGAACAGTTCCTTCGAAAACCTGTACTCTTTCACGGTTTCCTTCTTTTACCTTAGCGTATACCTTTACAGTATCTCCTACATTAAACTGAGCTACTTCGCTCTTTAACTGTGCATCTTCGATGCTCTTAATAATATCGTTCATTGTGTGAACCTCCTTTAATATTGAGATGTTCTTAATACATTCCGTAACAGCGGACCATCTTTTTTAATCACAACCACTTAACAATACCATATTTCTTATTAAAATGCAAGAAGTTTTTTTCAGAATATACAAATGTTACCGTTCAGCCGGGGTCATTCATAAAGTGGCAGAATATACAAATTGACTAAAAAATATTCTTTGAGGCTGGACTGTTACTCAGAATATTTTTTTAGTATTTTCGAATCACGTTTTGTGAACTCTACTTTTTCATACAAATCTGGTCTTTGTTCCTTAGTCCTCTTTATGGATTGTACTCTTCTCCAATCCTCTATATTCTGGTGATGCCCTGACAACAACACATCGGGTACTCTCTTTCCACGCCATTCCACAGGCCTGGTATACTGGGGATATTCCAACAGATTATCGGTAAAGGTATCGGTAATAGCAGATACTTCGTTGTGAAGAACTCCTGGTACCAATCTGGATATGGCATCCATCATAACTGCTGCCGGCAATTCTCCCCCGGTTAATACATAATCCCCAATGGAAACTTGCTCATCCACAATTTCTTCCAGTACACGTTCATCAATTCCTTCGTAATGACCGCACAAGAATACTAGATCTTCTTCTTTTGCAAGTTCTTCCGCCATACTTTGTGAAAAAGTTTTTCCCTGTGGAGACATAAATAAGACTTTCGGTTTCTTTCGTCCCATAGCTTCCACAGCATTACAAACCTTCTCATAAGCCAAATATACAGGCTCCGGCTCCATAACCATACCTGCTCCACCACCATAAGGATAGTCATCTACCTTATGATATTTATTTTGCGAATAATCACGAATATCCGTCACATCTAATGTAAGATATTCTTTCTGCAAGGCACGCCCTGTAATACTATGACTCATAACCTGCTCCACCATTTCCGGGAAAAGGGTTAACACATGATAATGCATAAGGAAACCTCCTAGTCCATAATACCAGCCATCAGATGAACAGTTACAATTTTCTCCTCTATATTCACATCTAATACGCAATCCTTAATTACAGGCAGAAGAATTTCTTTCTTATCCAACGTGGTTACTACATATACATCATTTGCTCCAGTCTGTAGCACTTCTTTTAAGCTGCCTACTTCTTTCCCATCTTCCGTGACAACTTTCGAACCTATAATGTCACAAATGAAATATTCGTCTTCTCTCAATTTTACGGCATCTTTTCTCTGAATTAACAAATCTTTTCCCTTGTATTTTTCAATATCATTGATATTGTCAATTCCCTTGAACTTTAAAATAACAAGGTTCTTAAATATGCGAACACTCTGGATCTCCAATTCCATTTTCTCTTTTCCTAAGTCAAGATAAACTTTCTTAAGCTTTTTAAAACGACTTGTATCGTCTGTAGTAGGAAATACTTTGATTTCCCCGCGTACTCCGTGTGTGTTGGCATACACGCCAACTCGCAACATATCCTCCATATAAAATTCCTTTCTTTATTTCTTCTAATTTCTGGGAAGGAAACAACATAATCAATGAATGCCAGATGTTAATTTATCTGGCTAAATTCGTAATAAATCAGAAACAGGGCGATCACTCGCCCCATTCTCACTTTATGTATTCACTATCCATACTTTACTGCTGAATCTCAACCATAACCTTCTTGTCATCTCTGGATGCTGCAGCCTTTGTGACAGTACGGATTGCCTTGGCAATTCTTCCCTGTTTTCCAATAATCTTCCCCATGTCCTCATCAGCTACTCTCAAACTTATTACAATGCCTTTTTCGTTCTCTGTCTCTTCCACTACAACCTGCTCTGGGCTATCCACTAATGACTCTGCTATTACTCGTACTAATTCCTTCATTCCCCATTTACCTCCATTTATCTCTCAAGTTCTCTTTATACTTTCTCCTGTGTATACTCACGAATCATATTCAAAATATACCCTGTCATTGTAACACAAATCCCATTATTGCGCAATCCCTGTTCTCCTCATTCAAACGATTTTCCTATAAATATAAGGTGTCAAAAACTCACTTTTTAGATTACGATTGTAAAATTGCACAACAAAACATAGTTTTTTTACACCTTAATCCTCAAAATAATAAAACCCCCATGCTTCCATGGGGGCGATAAAATAATCAAAATCAGATTATCTTACATAATTCCAGCAATCTTTAATAACTTTCCAACAGTATCTGTTGGCTTAGCTCCGTTAGCAAGCCACTTCTTAGCAGCTTCCTCATTCACGTTAAATACGCTAGGCTCCTGATTTGGGTCATAAGTTCCGATTTCCTCGATGAATCTACCATCTCTAGGAGATCTCTCATCAGCAACAACAATTCTATAGAAAGGTGCCTTCTTCTGTCCCATTCTCTTTAATCTAATCTTTACCATCTTACATTTACCTCCTTAAGTGTGTTTAATAAACTTTATTAAAAGCCAAATGGCATTTTAAACCTACCTTTTTTCTTACCAGACATCATTCCCGACATCTGCTTCATCATCTTACGCATCTGATCAAACTGTTTCACCACACGGTTTACTTCTGCAATATCTACGCCTGCTCCTTTGGCAATCCTCTTCTTTCTGGAAGGATTTAGGATATCTGGATTTGTTCTCTCCTCCATAGTCATAGAGTAAATAATTGCTTCCACGCCTTTTGTAGCATCATCTGGAATATCCAAATCTTTTGGAATACCCATGCCTGGCAGCATACTTAAAATACTGGTAATGCCCCCCATCTTCTTCATTTGATTCATCTGCTCTAAGAAATCATTAAAGTTGAATTCTGCTTTGCGAATCTTTCGCTCTAATTCTTTTGCTTTATCCTCATCGATCTCTGCCTGTGCTTTATCGATCAACGTGAGAATGTCACCCATTCCAAGAATTCTCGATGCCATACGATCCGGATAGAACTGTTCCAAATCTGTCAACTTCTCTCCTGTACCTATGTACAAGATCGGTTTCCCAGTGACTGCACGAATGGATAATGCTGCACCACCTCTGGTATCACCATCCAATTTTGTAAGAATTACACCATCAATATCTATCTTATCATTAAAGGTCTGGGCTACATTTACTGCATCCTGACCTGTCATGGCATCTACTACCAAAATACTCTGATCTACTGCAATATTCTCGCGGATTTCCACCAACTCGGCCATCATATCCTCATCTACATGCAAGCGACCTGCTGTATCAATGATGACGATATTATTACCATTCTTCTGAGCGTGTTCCATAGCAGCCTTGGCTATATTCACTGGCTTATGTCCTTCTCCCATAGTGAATACCGGAACTCCCTGCTTCTCACCATTGATCTGCAACTGCTGAATCGCTGCAGGACGATAAATATCACAGGCAACCAACAATGGTTTTCTACCTTTCTTTTTAAACTGTCCGGCTAACTTAGCTGTAGCTGTAGTCTTACCAGCACCCTGAAGACCGCACATAAGGATTACCGTAATCTCATTGCTTGCTTTCAAAGCAATCTCTGTGGTCTCGCTTCCCATGAGCTTAACCATCTCTTCGTTTACAATCTTGATTACCATCTGTCCAGGTGTCAGACTATTCATAACATCCTGTCCAACCGCCCTCTCCTGTACTGCTTTGATAAAATCCTTAACAACTTTAAAATTAACATCCGCTTCCAGCAAAGCAAGCTTAACTTCTCTCAAAGCAGCCTTTACATCCGCTTCTGTCAATCTACCTTTGCCACGAAGGTTCTTAAATACATTCTGAAGCTTATCTGTCAAACTATCAAAAGCCATATCTACTCCTCTCCCCAATCCCTATAGCATATCTAAAATCTGATTGGATAATATCTCTATCTTCTCAATCTCCTGAACATCTCGACTTTCTCGGATATCCATAGCAATTTCATGGATCTGATTGACATGTTCTTTTGTCTTTCGAAACTTCTCAATCAAATGTAATATTTCTTCGTAACGTTCTAATTCTTTACTGCACCGCTTCACCGTATCATGGACACCTTGTCTGCTCATGCCTCTCTCTGCTGCAATCTCACTAAGGGAATAATCATTCAGCACATAATCCTCAAAGATTTCCCGCTTATTCTCTTTTAACAGACTACCGTAAAAGTCAAACAACAAAGATAACTCCACTCTGTGTGACAATGCATCGGTATTTTTCTCTTGTATTTCCTGTAACATAAAAACACCACCTGTAAAGTTTTTTTCTTTACAGGTGGTAGTATATCTGATTTTCTTATTCGTGTCAAGTAATTTTTTTGACATAGTTTCACAAACTTATCGATCTAACCTGAGTTTTCCTTTTTTTATCAACGCAATGACAATCTCATCAAGATTGGGATCAAACTGTGTTCCCTTTCCTGCCTCAAGCTGATTTAAAATATACGAAATGTCTTTTTTTCCACGATATACACGATCCGAATTCATGGCATCAATAGAATCTGCAATCCCAATAATACGCGCTTCGATTGGAATTTCCTCACCTTTTAGGCCCTGTGGATACCCTTTTCCATCGTATCGCTCGTGATGATAATATGCCCCTACAGATACATCCTCAATCAAAGTAAAATCTTTCAAAATCTCACCACCGATAATTGGATGTTTTCGAATGGTCGGATACTCTTCATCTGTCAACATTCCATGTTTATTTAAAATTGCATCTGGCACACCTATTTTTCCAATATCATGTAACAGAGCCATATTGTATAAATTTTCCTGTTCCGTTTTTGACCATCTAAGTTCGTTGGCTATAATCTTTGAGTATTTGGCTACACGCTCCGAATGTTTCTTTGTATAAGAATCTTTTGCATCCACCGCATTACTAATGGAAATAATGGTCTGCATGGTAATTTTTCCAATTTTTCTACGTTCTTCCTCCACTGCTGCCTGCAATCTTTCTTTTTCCCAGGCCTGGTGAAGATTTGCTTCTGCCAATTTATAGTTCGTATATAACGAGATAACAGATGCCAGCACAAACAACACTGGAAAACGACTACAATACACATCCGAATATTCATATAACAAATACTGACGCAGCGGCGTCCAAAATAAAACAAAATTCATCACACTTAAATACGCAGTAACGACCGTTCCAGGCAGAAGCCCAATTACTGTCATACTTCCATAAGGAACGATAAGCGCCCAAAGCAAAGAAAAGCCCTGATTGTATCCCTTTACTGCATATAATGTAAAAATGATACAAATTGTTATGGATGATACGAATTTTGCTAATTGTACTATTTTTCTTGTCCTAGGCCTCAAGTATACCGCCAGACCACACATAATAAACACGATATCCAAAAGCGATGTAATAAACCAAAGCAACGGTTCTGTTTTGGTCCGATAATTTTGAATAACGATCCAAATACACGTCAACGTAATTACAGCAATGGTCACTGCCATAATTTTATAATCTCTCTGTTTTTCTTCTATATCCTCTTTTGTATCTGTCAGAAAAACTTTTTTTATATTCTTCCACTTTTTATTCTTCTTCATGCTATTTCCTCAGAAACATTATGTTCCAATCATTAACACACCTTTTTATGTTGCCGTATACTCCCAACTATTATATTTATTCGCCTTATTCTCCCATTTCATAACAACTTGCTGCTTTATTTGTAGTAATCAAACTGCAATCCATACATACGGACGGTGTCTCCATCCTGGATACCCAATTCTTCCAGCTGCTCCAAAATCCCATTCTCTTTTAAGAACTTTTGGAAAAACTCGAATCCCTTTTCCGAATCCAGATTTGTATAACCTAGCATCTTCTCAATTCGAGGACCTTCTACTACATACATTCCTTCTTCGTCCACTTCTACTGTAAAAGGTTCGTCTGCAAGTTCCAAAGAATCCACAAAGAACTCTTTCTCGAATACAATGGCTTCATCACCGATTTCATCTAATCTTTCTTTTACGTAATAAAGTAATTCCTTCAGTCCTTTTCCACTAACTGCAGAAATAGGGAACACCTTAATCCCCTTAGGCTCAAACTCATCCTTCAGCAATTGAATCACATCATCGCCTTCTTCTCCGTAAAAGACGTCGATTTTATTTGCAGCAATGACCTGTGGTCTATTTGCCAATTCTGCATTATAAGACTCTAATTCCGCATTGATCACACGAATATCTTCAATCGGGTCACGACCTTCTGTAGATGCAGCATCCACCATATGAATCATAACTTTTGTACGCTCCACATGTTTCAGGAATTCATGGCCCAAACCAATCCCTTCCGAAGCCCCTTCTATCAATCCAGGAATATCAGCAATTACAAATCCATCTCCATTCCCCAGATCCACAACACCCAAATTTGGATTCAAGGTGGTAAAATGGTAGTTTGCAATCTTTGGTTTTGCATTTGTAACACGAGACAATAAAGTAGACTTACCAACATTCGGAAAACCTACTAAGCCAACATCAGCGATTACTTTCAATTCAAGGATTACCGTTAATTCCTTCCCCGGTTTTCCAGGCTGTGCATACTTTGGTACCTGCATGGTCGGAGTTGCATAATGTTGATTTCCCTTTCCTCCGCGTCCACCTTTCAGTACAACTTCACGCCTATTCTCATAATTCATATCTGTAATTACTTTTCCAGTTTCTGCATCTTTGATAACCGTTCCTGGTGGAACTTTCACGATCATATCTTTTCCGTCTGCACCATGGCACTTTCTAGCTCCACCCGGTTCTCCATCACTGGCAATATATTTTCTTACATGTCGAAAATCATTCAGGGTATTCAATCCTTCGTCAATTTCAAATATTAAATCACCGCCTCTACCGCCGTCTCCACCATCTGGGCCACCGGCAGCAACAAACAGTTCTCTACGGAAACTTACTTTTCCGTCTCCACCCTTACCAGAGCGAATATATATCTTGGCACTATCTGCAAACATAATATCCTCCTATCTTTCTACTCTTGATTCCGACTTTTGTCCTTTCGTATCACTAATTGTTTCCGCACCTCGGGATGCTTTAACTCACAAAAAGATTCTTATTTAATATTCCCATGAGTTAAAACACCCCAAATAATTGATTTCTCAAATATCTGGGGCATTACTATTCTTATCAAATTATTTTGATTCTACTGGGTAAACAGAAGCCTGCTTCTTGTCTCTACCCTTTCTTTCAAATCTTAGTACACCGTCTACTAATGCATACAATGTATCATCTCCACCACGTCCTACGTTAACACCTGGATGGATCTTAGTACCACGCTGTCTGTAAAGAATATTTCCTGCTAAAACGAACTGTCCGTCCGCTCTCTTAGCACCTAATCTCTTAGACTCAGAATCTCTACCGTTCTTTGTAGAACCAACACCCTTTTTATGAGCGAATAATTGAAGGTTCATCTTTAACATGTTCGTACACCTCCCTGTTTGTTATTTATCATGTACTTGAATAAATTCTCGTCCATATGAGTCTTCGATTCCTCTTAAACCAAGAACCAAAGTCTTCATAAGTAATTCTGCCTCCTTACTAACCTGAGAAGGCAACTGCAACTCTACTAAGTCCTTCTTCTCATCCTGTGTCCACACAAAATGATCATCTGTGAACTGTTCAATTGCATTAGCGGTGTTTATCAGCAAAACAGAAACTGCAGAACAAACAATATCTTGTCCAGGATCCGCATACTCTGCATGGCCTTTCATACAAATCTTATTGTACACACCGTTTTCATTTTTACTCACAGTCGCTTTAATCATACTGCTCTCCCATTGAGATTACAAAAGAAATTAAGCGTTGATTTTTTCAATCTTAACCTGAGTGTACTGCTGTCTATGACCGTTTTTCTTGTGATAGCCAGTTTTTCTCTTATATCTGTAAACGATAACTTTTTTAGCTTTTCCTTCTTTTACTACAGAAGCAGTAACAGTTGCACCTGCTACAGTTGGCTGTCCAACTTTCAAGCTACCGTCGTTTACAGCAAGAACCTGATCAAAAGTAACATTTTCACCAGCTTCTACTCCAAGCTTTTCTACGTTAATGATATCGCCTTCGGCTACTTTGTACTGTTTACCACCTGTTGCTATAATTGCGTACATATGGCACCTCCTATTATCATTACTCGCCAGCTACGGTGTCTCTAAGGAACTTAATACCTCGCTGTGCGGCATACCATGTCATTAAAGCACACTTTTCTTCGTTTGTCAATAGTTTTTTACAAAATACTATTTATTCATTATGTTCTTTGAGACACTTAATACACTCTTCTATAGACACTGGTTTCGAAAATAAATATCCCTGATACCTTTTACATCCCAGTTCTTTTAACATCTCGACCTGTTCCTGTGTTTCCACGTATTCTGCAATGACATCTACATCCAGTTCTTTTCCAAGCTTTACAATGGATTCCACAATTTTTTGATTGGTGTTAGATTGCAATATCTTTTTTACCAATGAACCATCCAACTTTACAACATTAAAATAATTAGACTGAAGGTAAATCAATGACGTATGCCCCATACCAAAATCATCAATCAATAAAGTATGTCCAACCGCTTTTAGTCGGCTTAGTTTGTCAATCACGTTATTTGAATTCGCAATGACATCCTGTTCTGTAATCTCCAACCACAATTTTTCTGCCGGGATATGATATTTTTCCAAACACTCCTCGATACATTCCTCAATATCCCAATACAACGATTTTGCAGTAATATTAACGGAAACCTTGAATTCACCCTTGTATTCTTGTGTCACATTCTGTATGGCTTCTCCTGCCAGATCAAATATTAATCTCTCTAAATCTGGCAAAACACCGCCTTCTTTTGCAAGATAAATAATAAACGGGGGATATATAAAGCCATATGTAGGATGATTCCATCGCAACAATGCTTCTGCTCCAAAACAATGCCCAGTATCATCAATCTGTGGTTGATACAATAGGAACAATTGTCTATGTCGTATGGCATATTTCAAATCTTCTAACATCATTCGGGCAACTACACCCTTTTGATCGGTCTGCATAAGGAATTTAGGAATTTCGCCTTCTTCCTCCATCTCCTGGAATGCAGAAAACAAACTCTTCATACGCTCTGCAGCCAGTATTCTTTCCACTTTCTCATGAATTTTAAAAAACGGATAGTAAATGCAAACACCCACCGAAACACAGACGATTTGCAGCAAAACACCTCTTATGGACCCAGTAGAGAGATAACCGCTGATAAAAACCGGTGTCGTCCATGAAATTTCCCGTTCCACCATAGGAACCAGACCTATATAGATGGCACCATAACTAATCAAATAACATACCATCGGAGTCACCATAAAAGGCACCAGAAGCGATGGATTAAGCATGATCGGAATCCCGTAATTCAGTACCTCATTTACGTTAAATACCACAGAAGGAAGCGCCAATTTTCCAATGTTGAAAATATGTTTTTTTCGAAAGAACAACAAAATAACAAGCAGCGCACACACGGTTGTACCACATCCACCCATATTGACAAAAACATCAAACATACTTTTACTGAATACTGTACCATGCCCTGCTGTAAATTCACTAACAGCTACACTTTCTAATACATGACTTCCATGCACACCCAAAAACCACAAAGCATGCACAAAAAAAGTATAGAGAATTCCCGAAATAAAATTACTATTTGTTAGTAGAAATACTTTAGCAATCCCCTTAGAAATCAGCACTTGTACATCACTGACGCCAAAAAACGCATAAAGAACAATTCCTATCCCCGCAAAAATTGATACAGTTATAAGAACCGGATACAACGCTTGTATTGCCTTTGCACAGATACCATTCACACCAACGGTAAGCTTCTTTAAAACGTTCGGTGTACGCCGATTAAAGAAGGAATATACCGAAGAGGCACAAATTCCCACAACCATGGCAACAAAACATCCGGTCGTACCAACGGAATCTGACGAAAAACCAACACCTCCCAGGCACAAGATTGTAGCATATGCACATAAAACCGCCAATACCTGCATGCCTATGGTATCATAACCAACTTTATTTTCATTTGCGTAACTGATCGCAGTAGCCAAAAGCAATTCTAGTGAAAAGATACCAAATGTGCCCTGATAAACAATACTGAGAAAGTGTTTCAGCACAGCTCCTTCTTCTGACAAAAATTCCTGATATCCCGGTATAGCCAAATTCTGAAGCGTACATGCTGTTGCTCCCACAATCAGCACAGGTATCAACATGGTTAGTGCTCTTCTTACAATAATCAAATGCCTGTTTTTTTCAATCAAGTATACAAACTTCTTTATTCTATTCATATAAAAATCCCCCACCTTTACAGTGTTTGGAACTCGTACTTCAGTATTTCAGTATTCCCATACTACATACTGTCGACCAAAGTTCCCTTTCACCCATATATATCCAAGTGGACAAGTCCACTTCAGATTCGTAAATCCTTCCCTATTGATTAAAGAGGTGCTCCTCTTCTTCAGATTAGCACCTTACAATTTACTATCCTCATGCTATGAAATTCCCTAATCGTAACAGTTCAGCCAGGGGCTGTCCTGTTACGGCTCACAGCAAGCTTACGCATACAAATTGCTGTGAGCCACACCTAATTTACACTTTCATACGTCCTTGCACAGCAATGTGTGCAAGGACTACCTGAACTGTTACCCCTAATCACTCAAAGAGGCTTCATGCTCCTGTTCAAAATCTCCATTAATCTCCATTGTGTGCATGGTTCTTCTCTTTAATCTAGCCTCTTCTGAAGCCTGCATAATATAGTCCTTAATCGCTTCCGAATTCTTAACATGGACAATTCTAAGTTCCGGATGTGTCACATCTCCCGTATAACATACAATGGTTCCCATTCCCATAATTCTTTCAAAAAAGCTTCTTTTTAATCGAACGTCCTGAATCTTGTACATATAGGCATCATCTTCCACAATATTCAAAAAGCCAGTCTTAATATTAATCTTATCCTCATTAATACAATACTTTGTGAAACAAATGGGTAATCCCAAGAACAATGTTCTCTTTCTCTCAATAAACTCCATAACTTCCTCTTTCCTGTGCGTTTCCACACCTTTTATTAGTTGTTACAGTTCAAAGACGTGTGAACTGTAACTGATTTGGACAATGCTGCGCATGAAAAATTGCCCAAATCTGCACACGTAGGCTTTCACACAGTATTTTCGGTACCGAAAATACCTACCTGTGAACAGCTATTATTAATTCACAGCAATGTTTGCTGTATATTTTGCCCCAGTTATTTTCAATGAGGCATTTTTTATACTTTTATTCTTAGGTATCTGGAAAAATACCACACATTTTTTTGTCTCTCCTGCCTTGAACTTCATATTCAGAAAGTTCATATCATTCGTCATGAGCGATAATTCTGAAGTGTACTGTGTACCATCTTCTAATTCCAGATCATACTTAATCCCCTTTTCCAATTGATACAACCGCTTCTGCTTATTGGTATCATTGGTAACATCAAAGGTAACTACCGCAATGGACTTACCTTTATCCGCATAAACTGCCAATCCTTCGTTTGTGGAATCTTTATATTCCTGTGTTATTTTGATATTTCTACAAGAAATAGAAAAGCCCTTGGCTCCACATGCTTGTGCAATGGTGTACTCTGCACTGTCTGCCTGTCCTTCCTCACTCTGACCTTCTCCCACTTCTGGCGTAGACTCTGGAGCAACTGTAGTACTCTCCTCACTAGCGGTCTCTTCCGGATAAATCAAGACGTCTGTATAGTTCTTATCATACTTAAAATATAGTCCGGATGCATACTCTGCCGCCTCCGAAGTCTGATTCTCATTCAACTTAATTCCACCACAGCCAGTCATTCCAACTATAGCTACCAGACTACATAAACACACTATCTGTCGCCTCACTATTAACCCCCCTCTATACATAAGAGCCTATATGGAATGTCCATATAGGCTCTTTTCCTTCTGTATTCAATTATAGCAATAATCTACAATAAACGCAATCTTTTTCATTCTATTTACAATGAATCTGTACAATCTGCATCTAATTCAAACCAAAACTCTACACCATCCTCCTTGTTGTCCACTCCACATTCCTGATGCATGGACTGCATAATTGCCTTTACAATGGATAATCCAATTCCACTTCCTCCATATTCTCTCGTTCGTGCTTTATCTACTTTATAGAATTTTATCCAAATTTTCTCTAATTCTTCTTCCGGAATTGGATTACCGGAATTAAATACAGAAATTCTTATTTTATTCTCCAGCTTATGAAGTTCGATTTTAATTTTCATAGCACCATCTACATGATTCAACGCATTGCTTACATAGTTTGAAAATACCTCCTGTGCCATATACTCATCCGACCATACATACACTGGTTCTTCCAACTTATAATCCAATTTGACACCTTTTTGCTCCATCAAAATCCGATTGGAATTTAATACTGACTGTATCATCTGTGTCACGTCAAAGCGTTCAATCTCTATCTGATTCTTTCCAAATTCAATCTGGTTTAAATTCAACAATTTCTTTACCATATTGTTCATTTTATTTGCTTCATCAATAATTACTTCACAGTAAAATTCTCTACTTTCCGGATCGTCATTGATATTATCCTGAAGCCCTTCTGCATATCCTTGAATCAATGCAATCGGCGTCTTTAACTCATGGGTAACATTAGACAAAAAATCCTTTCGCATTTCATCAATTTGGATCTTATCCGCGATATCCGATTGAAGTTCGTTATTTGCTTCTTTCAGCTCTGAAATGGTCTCCTCCAACTTTCCAGAAAGCATGTTTATACTATATCCAAGCTTTCCAATTTCATCCGTCCGATTATCTGTATACTTGGTTTCAAATTTTAACTCAGACATTTCTCCTGCGATTTTTGACAATTCACGAATAGGTTTTGTAAAGTTGTCGCTGATTACAAGCATGACCGCCCCTCCCACAATAATAGCGGCCACTGCCAAATATAACAAAAAGCGACTGGTCAAGGCCACACTTTCCTGTATACTTTCGAAATTGCAACGAATATACATGGTAGCAATATCTTCTCCAATCAATACATCTCCAACCAATTCCAAATAGTCGGAATCCAATTTGTTATCATGGATTTTTACAATCTGATAGTCTTCTTTATCAAAGAGAACTGTAGTCTTCAATCCATTGGCATGGATGCCGGAATAGGAACCATAATTATTTCCAAACTGTTCAAATATGTGTTGCTGATCGGAAGAAACCACCTTCTCTCTCATATTTTCACTAGGATAAATCAAATTTCCCCTGTAAGTAGGTCCTGTTCTGGAATAAAAATACTCCCAATTTCCTATAATGTAAATTCGGACTCCACTATCTTCACTAAGCTTTTCTATGGAAAGCTCAGTTGCTTCATCCAGTGTACTACTATGCCCGCCTAATAACTCCTCTATCAGCAACCCATTGGACGCATCCTTACTTTCTGTATTTTTACACTTTTCTACCATTTGGTATACTTGCTCATAAATAGAACTGAGTTTTTGGCATTTACTATACTGGTAAAAGCCGGGTAAAAAAATCTGATTTGCCAACCAAAAGGAGCCTATGGTACCAAGCAAAAGCAACGATACTGTAACGGTCAATCTGGCTCTGATGGATTGAAATAATTTTATTTTTTTCATATATCCCCACTCCCGTTCGATTATTTTGCAATTTCAAATTTGTATCCCATCCCCCATATGGTCTTTATATATTCTCCTTTTTCGCCCAATTTACTACGCAATTTCTTCACATGAGTGTCAATTGTCCTTGCATCCCCAAAATAGTCGTAATTCCATACGTTGTTCAAAATGCGTTCTCTTGAAAGAGCCACTCCTTGGTTCATCACAAAATAAGTGAGCAATTCAAACTCTTTGTAACTTAGTTCAATGCTCTTCCCATCTACTTTCACTTCATGTGCAGTCTTGTCTATTGTAATTCCACCAATTTCCATTACTTCTTCTTCGCTGTTGTTGGTTCTTCGAAGGATTGCTTCTACTCTGGCAACCAAAATCTTCGGACTAAATGGTTTGGAAATATACTCGTCAATCCCCAATTCAAACCCCAGCAATTCATCTTTTTCATCACTCTTAGCAGTCAGCATAATAATCGGAACCTTAGAATACTGACGAATTTCTCTACATACTTGCCAGCCATCCATTTTTGGCATCATCACATCTAATATAATCAATGAAATGTCATTGGATTCAAAAAAGGTGTCTACTGCCGCTTCTCCATTTTCAGCCTCTACTACCTCATACCCCTTTTTTTCAAGGAAATCTTTCACAAGTTTTCTCATTCTGCTCTCATCGTCTACAACCATAATTTTCAATCGTTCCATATATGCATCCTCCAAATTCAACCCACTTGTAACAGTGCATCCTCTTGTCTTATCTGTTACCAGCAAATTCACTTTTTTATTCTATTTTTTCATCGTTGTCTCTTGATAAAGGTAGTTTATCAAAAAATTATGTGAAAAGTGTGAAAAACAATGGTGCTCTTTTTTTCAATTTCCACTATCCTTTTTTCGTACTTCCTATTCCTGTTCTTCTCTCACTTCTTCTTTCTCACCTATATTCCATTGTTTTTCTTTCTCTTTGATGGTCGCTTCCCGTTCTTCCAATTCTGCTTCCCAAGCGGAATATTTATCTAATACTGCATCTTCATCATAGGTTCGATAATTCAAATACACCATTGCTATCATAGCAACAATCAAACCCACTAAAAAACCAGATACGATTTTCAACTGTTTTATCTTTGCTTTTGCATCTTCATACAATACACGAAATTGTTCGGATAATTTATTTGCACTCTCCACATCTTCCGGCAACGTATTCTTTTCCGTAGAGTATGTCACAGGAATCGTCTTAATATACTCCGCTTCCATAACTTTATTCTTTATTAGCAACGCATATAATTGATGCATAAACTCATATCCTATGATCGTATGAAACATCTTTCGATCTGCTGCCTTATTATATATCTTTAATACTTGCTGCATATCTGTCATATCTGTGCAGGATTTAATATATAACACGGATTCTGCTTCTTTTTTTGCCTTTTCATATTCTGCCTTTGATTCAAATTCGTACCCACTGAGGATCCATTTCTCTTCCATATATTTGCCCCCTCATTCTATTATCAGTCTTGTCTCAAAATACATTCGTTTTCTTACACTACTCTTCCATTTTATCATTTTTTTCTTTGTATTTCCACGAAAAGTATCAACTTGTTTGTGTTAAGTGAATCACAACCGTGTTACAGTTCACAGGTATGTGAACTGTAACTAGCAACCCTTTCGTTTTTTGGGTAACAGCTCAGCCGGGGGCTGAACTGTTACTTTTTTGGAAACACAATACGATAATCGAATAGACTTTACACCTTAGTTATGGTATATTTTTTTTAGATTAAAAAGGAGCGTGGTCCAATGACAGATAGCGAAAAAATAGATTTATTGTTATCAGAAATGCTGGGTATGAAATCCGATATGCAAGGGATGAGATCTGTTATGCAGGATTTGAAATCTGATATGCAGGGTGTGAAATCGGATGTACAGAATCTGAAATCGGATGTACAGAACCTGAAATCTGATATGCAGAGTGTGAATAATAGAATTGATAATCTAGGATCACAAATGAAACAAAGTGAGCGTGTCTTGAAAAGCGAGATACGAAAAGAGTGTTCTATGCTTTTTAACGAAATCGAAAGAGTTCACGACATTTTAAACAAACATGTAAACGATACGACAAAACATACCACATAATATCGAAAAAAGGTGTAAAGTTTATTATTCTTTACACCTTTTTTGTTAAAATACAATTATCTATATGACAATTTTGACCACACCACTCTTAACGATTTCAATTGCTTTTTCAAAATACGCCTTTCTGCATAAGAGAGCACTTCGTCTTCGTTGTCGAAACTTCTATCTCTTTCTATAATAAATCTACTCATTATTATCAGATGCAATTATTTGCAATATTTCCGGTAGAACACTTTCAAATTTTTCTATATTACCTTTTGTAAGGTAATTCTGGTTGATTTTATTCTTGGAGTACTCATATACAGTATTGGCTGTTTCTTCTTCTAATCTACTTGTAAAATATCTTTCCCAAGAAGGATACGCTTTACTTTCTATGTACTCACCCAGAGATGCCAATATAGCTTTCCATCCAGCACCTTGGACAATCTCTGACTTCATAATCAAATACTCAAAAGATTCTGGTGTCCAAACAAAACTAGATTTGTCGCATCTCATTATAAATCTGTTTTGTATTCTGATAATAGCCACTATTGCGCAATTGATATATTTCCTCCACACTATACGGAAGCATATCAAGTTTCTCTCTCGTCACAAAAACAAAATAGCAATCTGATTCCAAAACAGTATGAGCAAATTCTTTTGAATGTAAAAATTTTTCATTTTCATCAACAAATATTACTGCTTGCGATGCCTTTCTCATACGTTCCAAGCAATCCTCTTTGTTTCCAGACAAAACCATACATTTCTTTTCGCAAACAACCTCAATTCCCGGAATCGAAGTATCTCTCTCATAATCCTCTACAATTTTGACCAGCGTTGTCTTTCCAGTGCCGCTATCCCCTTGAATAACAGTAATATTTCTTCGAAGATTTAAATCGTATCTCAACTTCTTTGTTGTGATGACAACACGAATGTTACCTTTCAACTGACATCACCTCCAAATACTCCCACATAAACTCTTCATAAGATTGTATGATTTTCCCATTTCTGTCCATTTTTAAGCTGAATGGTTCTTCAAACAACATTTCGTGTCCCAAACGAATGGTTATATCTTGTTTTTTACCAATTTCCAAAATCCATTTTGCACAGTTATCACCACAAGCAGAGGCATTAATAATTAAATTTGGTTCTTTATACATTAAAATTAGAGCCTTCACACCACCCGAAAGTCGTTCAGGCGCAATAACGCCTAACACTGGGCTCTCTATTGCATTAGCCGATAATACTTTTGAGCCATCTACGCTCATTACCATTTCTTGCACAAATGCATCATCAAACCACTCATCTTCACTATTATATTTGAAATAAACATCTGGATTGTATACATAATTCCCCTCGCCTACTTCTTGATCCGCCCTACAAAAATAACATTTGCCAATTTTTACCACCTCTATTTTCACTATTTTCTGTGTATCACCTTTCTCTATCCATTATAAACAACTTGTGTAAAAAACAAACCTCATAATATTACAAAAAGGTGTAAATTTATTCTTTACACCTTTTTCATTGCAAATCAATTATTTTGCACGACAATTATTTCAATTTTATTCGGTTTAAAACGGTCTAAATCACATTTTCACATTTCGGGAAACCCTTAAAATACAGAATTTCCAAGGTTTCCCGTTAGTGGAGCTGGCGGGAGTTGAACCCGCGTCCGAAAATCCGTCCACCCCAGTATCTCCTATCACAGTCAGTCATTTGACATTCCCTCCATCAGACGAGGACTAACACTCTTCTGACTTTGGTAGCTTCATAAATTCTCTTACTTACGCAAAGCTTAGTAAATAAGGTGCCCTGCAAGTTTGATGCCAATTCCTAAGCCGCAGGAAACCTAAGATTGACAAGCCGCCCTTAGGCAGCTAATGCTAAATTATCTTCAGCGTTTATATTTAATCCAGGTTTTAACGTGGTCCCAGATCCACGGATAGCTGCTCGAGTTTCAAAATCCCCGTCGAAACCATTACAACCCCATGAGTTGTTGGTTTTCCATTTGAAACAACTGGTTATAAAAGCATGCATTCCCATGCTCCAAATGTGTATCAATGATACCACTCTTTGTCCATTCTGTCAAGGTATAAACTATATCTGAAGATTTTTTGCTTTAAACTGTTTTTCAGCCTCTCGTTTTTGATCTCTCTTGGCGATATCCTGTCTCTTATCATAAAGCTTCTTACCTCTTGCCAAACCAATTTCCACCTTCACCAGACTCCCCTTGAAATAAACATTTAGTGGAACAATCGTATAGCCTTTTTGCTGCATCTGTCCCATAATTTTATTAATTTCATACTTGTGCAACAATAACTTCTTCACACGCAAGGGATCTCTATTAAATATATTTCCTTTTTCATAAGGACTAATGTGCATATTGTAAATGTACATCTCTCCCTTCTCCACACGAACGAAGGATTCCTTCACACTACACTTTCCCATTCTAAGAGACTTTACCTCGGTACCACACAGAGCAATTCCTGCTTCAAAGGTATCTTCTATAAAATAATCATGTCTCGCCTTTTTGTTGTTGGCGATTAATTTTTTTGCTTCTTTTGCCATATTTTTTCCTCTCTGACATTATTTTTTCATTATATTTGTATTTATCACGCCTGGTCGTATCTATCCAAGTACCTATACAAACATGATACGCGTAACTATTCAGGTAGAAACACGCATTTACTGCGTGTTTGCGTACCAAAGTGTAAATTTTGATTGTTCTAAGCCCTTCGCCGAACGGCGAATTTGCATGGGCTTAGAACGTAACGCGACGCGTAGCTAGTCCCCTTGTGGGATTCATGGTTCTAAACAGTTACTGATATGCTATTTATATGCACCTAAAATTCTGAATAGTTGCAACCGGTTCTTTCAATAACAAGCAATTGCCAAACCCAAGTTTTTCTCAGGTTTGGCAGTTACCTGAAAAAAACACTTATTCGTCCTTTTCCATAGCCGCTCTTCGAAGTTCTTCAAATTTACTCTCCGCTTTCTTCTGAGCCAACTCTATTTCTTCCTCAGTTGGAGTATATCTTGCAAGAATTTCCTTTTCATCCCATGAATCTTCATCTTCCTCTGGAAGTTCAAAATCAATGGTTCTGGTTAATTTATCCACATCCGACACTACTATCTCAATCTTCTCTCCAAGCTTGTAAGTCTTCTTCGTATGTTCGCCAACCATCATATAGTGTTCTTCATCGTAATAATAATAGTCATCTTTCAACGATGTCACACGGATCATTCCTTCACAGGTATTTGGCAATTCTACATACATGCCCCATGTACTGATACCTGATATGATACCTTCAAACTTCTGTCCAAGGAATTGCTTCATGTACTCAGCCTTTTTCATCTTTTCCACTTCTCGCTCTGCCTCATCTGCACGCCTCTCTAAATGACTTGACTGCAACGCAATATCCGGCAAAATCTTCTCATAATGTTTTGTTCTCTTCTCTGACAACCCACTCTTTAAACTTTCCTTGATGATGCGATGGATTTGCAAATCCGGATACCTTCGAATTGGAGAAGTGAAATGACAATAATATTTTGTTGCTAAGCCAAAATGTCCATCACACCCTGTAGTATACCTAGCCTGTTTCATGGAACGCAATGTCAGTCTGCTAATCAAGATTTCTTCTTTTGTTCCCTCTATTTTCTTAATTAACTTTTGCAATTCTTTTGGGTGCAATTCATCTTGTCCTATCTTAATACTATATCCAAAATTATTGATAAATATTCCTAATTTCTCAATTTTTTCAGGATCCGGTTCCTCATGGGTACGATATACAAATGGAGATTCTCTCCAAAAGAAATCTTCCGCAATGGTTTCATTTGCAATTAGCATAAAGTCTTCAATCAGCTTATTTGCCTTACTTCTCTCGTAAGGCTTCACTTCCGTTGGTCTACCCTTTTCATCCAACAAGATCTTACTCTCTGGGAAATCAAAGTCAATAGATCCTCTTTTTCTTCTCTTTTCCCTAAGGATATCGGCTAATTCTTCCATAAGGTAAAACATTGGCACCAAAGGTTCATTTTCTTTGATTGTCTCTTCATCGTGATCCTCTATAATTTTTTTCACCTGTGTGTATGACATTCTCTTCGTGATATTTACTAATGTCTCAGAAATACGATGGTCGACTACATTTCCATCCTTATCAATATCCATAAAGCAGCTAAGAGCAAGACGATCCACTCCCGCGTTCAAAGAACAGATACCATTGGAAAGGGCATGTGGCAACATAGGAATCACACGATCTACCAAATACACACTTGTACCACGCTTAATAGCTTCCACATCCAAAGGAGAACCTTCTGTTACATAATTGCTCACATCTGCAATATGGACTCCCAACTTATAAATGTCGCCTTCTTTTGTCAGAGAAACTGCATCATCCAAATCTTTTGCATCCTCTCCGTCAATGGTAACCATCATCATATCCCGGATATCTTCCCTATCCTTCTTGGCTTCCTCCGGTACTTCATCCGGCACATGTTCCACCTGATTCATTACCCCTTCCGGAAATTCTTCCGGCAATCCATAAGCACGAACTATGGACAAAATATCCACTCCAGGATCGTTTATATGCCCTAAGATCTCTACAATTTTACCTTCCGGATTCTTGTCCTTCGTACCATAATCTGTAATCTTCACAACAACTTTGTGCCCGTTTACCGCATTCTTACAGTGTTCCTTTGGAATAAAGATATCTTTTGCAAACTTCTGATTATCTGCTACTACAAATCCAAAATTCTTACTTTTCGAAAATGTACCTACAACAATATCAGTTCCACGCTCTATAATTCCTACAATGCGACCTTCCAATCTCTTTCCCGTACGTTCTGAACTTATATCTACTTGAACTTTATCGTTGTGCAATGCTCCTTTTGTAGCATTCTCAGGAATAAAAATATCTTCTTTCTCTCCTTCAATAGTGACAAATCCGTATCCTTTCTGAGTGCCAGAAAATACTCCTATCTTTATATTTCCTGAGACACATTTTATTTTACCCTGACCGTCAATGACAATCTTACCATCTGCAATCAAGCTATCAATTACCTCTCGGAAATCCTCCCTTTCTTTTTTAGGAACCTGCAATAAACCCATCATTTCTTTTACTTTTATTGGTCTATAATGTTTCTCTGAAATAAATCCATATACCAACTTCTTCTTTTCATCTAATAAAATCTTATCTAACATAATACTCACCCCTTCTTTCTACATAACTATTTATAAAAGCATTATTTCTGCCAATTTAGTACAAATATACAATAACCCCATTATTTCTTTATAATATTATACCACATTTCCCAAAAAATAAAACAAAAATGGTGTCTGTTACGACACCATTTTTATGATAGGGACTATGTTCGCCCCATCTGCATATTACCAAATTTGCAAATTCAACACTAACGAAACAATAATAAACAATACTGCCAACACAGCAGTTCCAGTCTTCATTGCACCTTCTGCTGAACGACCTTTATTCTTGCTCCACCATGTATCTGTACCGCCTGATGCACCACCGGTAATAGCTGATAAACCCGCATCCTTACCTTCCTGCATCAATACCAATACAGTCAATGCAACGCAAATCAAAATATATACAATCGTAACTATCGTTTTAATTGTTGCTAACACAATACACACCTCCTAACAAAAAAACACTCATTTTGTCATTATATCATGTACTTTTCTATTTTTCAATTATTTTTTTATCAACAACGATTTTCCTGTCATTTCCTCAGGCTGTTCCATTCCCATCATCTCTAACAATGTAGGTGCGATGTCAGCCAAGCATCCGCCTTCTCTTAATGTATATGCCTCATCGTAATTTACCAAAATGAAAGGAACTGGATTTGTAGTATGTGCAGTAAATGGAGCACCTGTCTCATAATCCACCAACTGCTCACAGTTACCATGATCCGCACAGATAAACATCTGTCCATCTACTTCTTTCAATGCAGCTACAGCTTTTCCTACGCACTCATCTACAGCTTCTACAGCCTTAACAGCAGCTTCCTGAACGCCAGTATGACCTACCATATCCGGATTAGCAAAATTAATAATAATTACATCGTATTTATCAGACTTAATTGCATCTACCAATCCATCGCATACCTGGTACGCACTCATCTCAGGCTGAAGATCATAAGTGGCTACCTTTGGAGATTTTACCAAAAGACGCTCTTCATTTGCGTTAGGCTCTTCCACACCTCCATTAAAGAAGAATGTAACATGTGCATACTTCTCGGTCTCTGCTGTACGCAACTGTGTCTTACCAGCCTTAGCAAGCACCTCACCAAATGTATTTGTAATCTCTACCTTATGGAATGCTACTGTCTTATTTGGAATAGTTGCATCATACTCTCCAAAGCATACATATACGGTATCTTTTCTTCCGCCTTTCCTTTCAAAACCATCAAACTCATCTGCGCAGAACGCTCTTGTAATCTCACGAGCTCTATCTGGACGGAAGTTATAAAAAATTACAGAATCTTTATCTTTTACAGTTGCTACAGGAGCACCATTTTCAACAATTACTGTAGGAAGCACAAACTCATCTGTCTCATCTTTGTCATAAGACTGTTGAACTGCTGTCAATGCATCTGGAGCAGTCACTCCCTCTCCCTCTGTCATAGCTTTATATGCTTTCTCTACACGATCCCATCTGTTATCACGGTCCATTACATAATAACGTCCCATAACAGTTGCTATTTTTCCAACACCAATCTCTTCCATCTTCTTTAATGCTTCTTCTACAAAGCCCTTTCCTGAAGCTGGTGCTGTATCTCTACCATCCAAAAATGCATGAACATAAACATTCTCAACTCCCTCTCTCTTTGCCAATTCAAGCAAACCATACATATGAGAGTTATGACTATGCACACCACCATCTGACAATAAACCAAAGAAGTGAAGATCCGAATGATTCTCTTTACAGTTCTTTACTGCCTGTAAAAATGCTTCGTTCTTAAAGAAATCTCCATCCTGAATCTCTTTCGTAATTCTAGTTAATTCCTGGTACACTACTCTACCAGCACCCATATTTAAATGTCCTACTTCTGAATTTCCCATCTGTCCTTCTGGTAATCCAACAGCCATTCCACTTGCAGCACCCTTTACAAATGGATAATCTTTCATTAAACCATCCATCACTGGTGTCTTTGCCATAGCCACCGCATTTGCTTCCTGTTTCTCATTCAAACCATATCCGTCTAAAATCATTAATACTGTAGGTTTTTTACTCATAATTCAAACTCCTTTGTTATTTTAATTATTTATGGTGATCGACCACACTGCAGGACACTGTATTCCACTACTTATGCCTGGGAAATGTAGTTCTTAACATCCACCTTTCCGTGTTATAAAACAATTTTGAATTGTTTTCGCACTATTTGTCCAGATAAATACTATCCCCATATAAAGAGAATCTATGTATCCGTTATAGTTCACACATCTTTGAACTGTAACATGTATCCGCAAATAACTCAGCTTTATTATAATCAATAGACTTGTATTTTTCAAGTTTTTCCTATTGTAAGAAAATAGAAAAAAGCCATACCTTATAGATATGACCTTTCTCTCCCTTAAATAGGGAATGATATACAATTTGTAATTATTTATAATTTACGATCTGACCAAATTCAGCCTTAAGTGAAGCGCCACCTACAAGACCTCCATCGATGTTTGGCTTAGCGAACAAATCAGCTGCTGTCTTTGCATTTACAGATCCACCGTACTGAATACGGATCTCAGCTGCTGTAGCATCATCATATACCTCAGCAATGCAAGCACGAATAGCTGCACATACTTCTTCTGCCTGATCAGAAGTAGCTGTCTCGCCTGTACCGATAGCCCAGATTGGCTCATAAGCGATTACAGCCTTCTTAGCCTGATCTGCTGTTACATTCTGGAATGCGATCTTAATCTGCATACGGATCCAATCAATGTATACACCCTGTTTTCTCTGAGCCAAAGACTCTCCACAACAAATAATTGGTGTAATTCCGTGTTCGAATGCCTTTAATACTTTCTTATTTACAGTTTCATCTGTCTCTGCAAAATATTCTCTTCTCTCTGAATGTCCAAGTACAACATACTTAACACCAGCGTCAACAAGCATAGCTGGAGAGATTTCTCCTGTGTATGCTCCACTCTCTTCAAAGTACATATTCTCAGCACCAATGTTGATGTTGCTTCCCTTAGCAGCTTCCATAGCTGGAATAATGTCGATTGCAGGTACACAGAATACTACATCCACATCATCATTTGCTACTAATGGCTTTAATTCATTTACTAATGCAACAGCCTCACTTGGAGTCTTGTTCATTTTCCAGTTTCCAGCAATAATTTTCTTTCTTGCCATTGTTATTTTCTCCTATTATTTATGTTTATATAATAGCTCGCACGTCCTCGATAGATTTTCGGAGAAAATCTATCTCCGCACGGGCTGTCGCCCGCTAATTCAAAACACTCCAACGCAAAATTGTGCAAGCACATTTTCCGTTGTACTGTTTCGAATTGAAGTGCTCGTAGTCTACTTGTCGTTTGCTGCTGCTACACCTGGAAGCTCCTTACCCTCAAGGAACTCAAGTGATGCACCACCACCTGTTGAGATGTGTGTCATCTTATCGCCGAATCCTAAGATATTAACAGCTGCTGCTGAATCACCACCACCGATAATTGTTGTAGCATCTATGTCAGCTAAAGCCTTAGCTACTGCAACTGTACCGTGTGCAAAGTTAGGCATTT
>JBGVLO010000158.1:0-5501 GCA_045124315.1 Lachnospiraceae bacterium | reverse complement strand
CATACCATTTGTCCTCAGAGGTAAGAACGGATACCGTTGCTTTGTCCTGTGTTAATAAGTTACTTACAACTGTCGGTAAGAAGTACTCACATTTCAACGGATTTTTCTTTAATCCCTCTTCTAAGAATGCTTCAAAACCATTATCAATTTCTCCTAAAAAACCTTCTGTAAATCCCCACATGTTCATGGATACGATGGTTCCTTCCGGTAGTGTAGTCCATGTCGCACCATCATCTTCCGTAAAAGCAGCTCCGCCATCTCTCTTTTCAATACGTGTTCTTTCTGTTACACTTACCAGTTCTCCTGCCTCATTCATTTCGCAAATACCACGAGCTACATGACCATTTTCTGTCAATGTATTTTCCAACTGATAACCAACCATTGTGTAACAATACTTCTCATTATCCTCATGTGTTGACAAAAAGTCATAGATTTTCTGGAAAGCATCTCTGCCGTAATAATCATCTGCATTAATTACCGCAAACGGTCCGTCAATCAAATCCTTACAACTTAATACTGCATGAGCGGTTCCCCATGGCTTTACACGGTCGGCAGGGACTTCATATCCATCTGGGATATTATGTAAGTCCTGAAATGCATATGCAACATCTACCACTTTTTCAATTCGATTGCCAATAACTTCCTTAAAATCCTTTTCAATTTCCTTTTTGATAATAAAAATCACCTTTTCAAATCCGGCTCTTTTAGCATCAAAAATAGAAAAATCCATTATAATATGTCCCTGCTCATCCACAGGATCAATCTGTTTTAATCCACCATAGCGGCTGCCCATGCCGGCTGCCATAATTACTAATACTGGTTTCTTCATTCTTCCTCCTCCAATCTGACTTTTGTCTTAGATGGTGTACCATCTTATTTCATTAGCCTCAAGATGTAAGGTAAAGCTGCTTCCATCTCCACGATAAATCGTAGTATCCTGCGGTTCATAAGTGTTATTCACTACACAGTATTTTCCATTTTTCACATAGGCATGTACTTCTACATTGAAGTTCGTGCTGAACCAGTGTGTAAGTTCCTCTTCGCTATTAGAGCTCCACAAAATACTTCTGTAAAGGATACGGCTGTTTTCAAAGCTGTATGGAAGTCCGCTCATATAAACAGAACGACCTTTGCCAAAGGAATTTACCGCCATCTGTACTTCTTTCTCCCGCTGTACCAAAATGTCTGTACCTTCATATGCATAGATACTCTTTTTTCCCTCGCCAAAATCAACTTCCTTGGTGGTATCTGCGAGAATAAAGTGCTCAGGATGCTCCTCCCAATTGTACTTATCATAGTTGAGCGTAAATCCAGTTTCCTTTTCAATACCCATTACACTTGCCAACTGCAGGAAATGTCCCTGATACTGATGTCCGGATGGTTCCCCGATACCGATAAATCCACCACCGTTATATACAAATTCACGGATTCTGGCAGTAACCAACGGATTCTCCCAAATATCCCCTCCTGTATGCGCCGTATCTGCATCACCGACATTAATGATAACATCAACATCACTTAAGACTTCCGGATCATTTAACAAATCATCAAAAGAGATAAATCTGACATCAAATGGTGCGCCACTTAAAGCTTCAATAATTCCGGCATAGCTGTAATTCTGTTTTTGATATAATGCATGATGTACCATATGGCAGCCCCAGCTTCGTATTTTTCCCCAGCTATTTAATACCGCTACGGTCTTTACACAATACGGTGTGGTTCCTTTTGCGTTTTCATACAGTTCCCGAAACTCATTGCATACGCTTTCCACGTAATCCACAAATTCCGGAAAATCTAATGCCAGCTTTAAGTATCCGCCATAACCAATACGATCGATCGGTTTTCTCAAAATCGCTCTTCTTGCTGTTACCCAGTTTTCTTTTGCTTCTTTGACCGGGTCCCCGCCTTCATGGAAGGTATCCGGGAAAAAGTATGGTAAAAATCTTCCTTCTGTGTATTTCACACCCGGAATATCTGAAATTAAACGAAGTGTACTACCGTTTCCAACACTTCCAACAACCGCATCCAGACCAATGGTAGCAAACTCCGGCATAAATGGCTCTGTTCCAATCCAATGGTCTCCCAGGAACATCATTGCTTCTTTTCCGCACTCATGGGTGATGTCTACCATTTCTTTTGCAAGTTTTGCCACCTCACGGCGCTGAAATGCCTGAAAATCCTTGAATTCCTTACTTGGCACACGATACTGATTATTATAATATCCCTGATCGATAATATATTCCGGACGGAATTTATATCCCGCTTCTTTTTCAAACTGTTCTAAAATATATGGGCTGACTGATGCCGAATATCCATACCAGTCTACATATTTTTCACGTTTTAACTCATCAAACATGAGTGTAAACTGATGGAAAAATGTAGTATATCGGATGACATTTACATATGGATGTTCTTCACAGAATTTGCGAAGGCGCTTCATGGAATATGCGTGTGTCTTTGGCTGTCTGACATCAAAGGTAATCTGATGTTCAAAATCCTTCCAGTCATTTGTAACCGCATTGTACATATGTACCGGGTCCCAGATCAGATATGCTAAAAAGCTTACTGTATATTCATGAAATAGTTCTGCCTCCTGTATTTCTACACATCCGGTTTCTTCATTATACGTCCATTTCTCCGGTGAAATCACCTCATCAGCTGAGCGGTCAATCACTTCCCACCAGCGGGTAATATCATCATTCGTATTTACCTGCATCAACTCCTTTGAAATTCCTTTCATCAAAGGAATACACAGTGTTGTATCAACCGCCGTATGAAATCCGGTCATAATGTAACACTGCTGCACTTCATCCGGATTCGCCTTTGCCCACTCATTATCTTTTCGTGTGGTATAGTAGGTTGAATAAATCTTTGCCCCAACCTTTGTCAGTTCTTCTGGAAATTCTGTTCCATCACAATCACGAATGGCATCCGCTCCCCATCTGTTTAAGATCTCTATTGTTTCCGGAACTACATCTAAATTTGTAGGTATCGTTACACGTCCCTTTTTCTTTGCGTTTTCCTTCTCACTCATTTTTCTTCCCCTTTATGACTGTTTTTTCGGTGTTCTTCCAAATGGTTTATTATAAATCCATAATGCCACTAACAAGAGCGCCACGCCTGCGATCATGATTCCTAAACCTGCCAGTTTTCCAGTAAGTTTCCAGCCCCAAATGGTAGCTGCAACACCCGCTACAAATAAAATTGCGATTAATAACACTCTTAATTTTGCATGTTCTTCCCAAAATTTCATTTTTATTACCGTCCTTTCCTTGTATGCTATCCCTTTAATCCTCCAACTGTCATACCCTGGGTCAACTTGCTCTGTACACAAATATATAAAATCAGGGTTGGAAGCATTACGATTACAAGTCCTGCATACATGATACCAAATTGTGCTGCTGCCTGTTGAGCCTGCATCAAGTTCAAGAGCCCTACCGGAAGTGTCTTTGGTCCTTTTGCAGAACTCATTAATGTCATGGAAATAATATATTCATTCCAGAAAGACAGGAAGTTAAATAAAATGATCGTAATAATCGATGGTTTCGCCATTGGGAAAATAATTTTCCACATAGTTGTGTTATAACCTGCTCCATCGATATAGGCTGCTTCTTCATAATCATGCGCTAATGTTGCAAAATATCCGGATAACAAATAAATGGTAAAAGGCAATGCTGTTGCCGCATATACAACTGCTAAAACCACCAGATTATTGAGTAAAAATGCTTCTCCAAATACTTTTTTCAACCAGATATCACCATCTTTTAACATCAAAAAGATTGGTACAACAATATAGTTTACATTAATAAACAAGCCTGCCATAAATGCTGTGTTTAAAAATTTACTTCCTTTAAATTTAAATCTGGACAAGCAGTAGGCAGCCGGTAATGCTACTATTAATAAAATAATTAATGCTAACGCCGTCACAAAAACAGAATTCACCATGTACTCACCCATTTTTGCGGTGTTCCAGGCATCTACAAAGTTCTGCCAATAAATTTCTGCCGGTAATGTCCACGGATTTCCATAAAATTCACTATTCTGTTTCACGGATGCCATGAATACCCATGCAACCGGAACAAGAATTGTAATCGCAAGTATAATTAACACAAAGTAGATAAAAAATTTATACAAGCGATCTGCTGTTTTTGCATCCTTTTTTTCTTTCATATTCGTTCCTCCCTAAAATTCCAGTGGCTCACGGTCAGTTGCTTTGTTCACTAATGCAGAAAGTGCAAAAGAGAATAAGAATATGACTACTCCAATTGCCATACTGTAACCATACAATCCTGCATCCTTCTGTGCATACATATAACTTAATGCTACTTCAGATGCACCATTTGGTCCACCAGAGGTCATAGCCTTTACAAACAGGAACGCCATATTTATGGTTGAAATAATAAAGAACGTTAATGTAGTTCGTATATTTGTCCAAATCAATGGGATTGTTATCTGGAAAAACTGTGTCAATCTGCCGGCACCGTCTAAGCTGGCACTTTCATAAAGACTTTCCGGTACACTTGCCATAGAAGCCATATACATAACCATATAGTAACCAATTGCCTGCCATACCATTGCAAGGATAACACTAATCATTACTAAGGATTCGCCCTTCCACAAAATAGGCTCAGTCATATCATAAAACAATCCAATGATACTATTTAACATACCATTCTCCGGCTTATAGATTGCAGAGAAAATACCAGATATAACAACAATCGATAAAATATTCGGAATGTAGAAAACAATACGGAAAAAATTCTGTCCTTTAATTTTTTCCCGACTTAAAATACCTGCAAAAATAAGTGCAAATGAAAATGTTACAATTGTAACTACTACAATTAAAAGTATCATATTCTGCATAGAACGAATAAAACTCGTGTCTGATATTAACATTTGGAAATTTTTAAGACCTACAAATGTTTCCTTTGGAGAATATGCACCTTTTTCATATAATGACATGCGGAAAACATTTACGGTTGGCAATATCATAAAAATAAAGAACAGCAATACTGCCGGTGCAATGCATGCAAACAAAAATCCGTTACGTCCTCTGGAATTTTTCATGACTCATCGCTCCTTTCTTGTACTATGGCGTAAAAATACGGCGGACAGAGTTTTGCCCGCCGTCCTTACAATGTTTATTTTAAATTTGCTCTCATCTGATCACTAGCCGAAATAATATCTGCAATCCATTGATCCTCTGTTAAGGAACCAGAAACCAATGAGTTAACCGGGTCTAAGAATACAGTACGTATCTCAACGCCTGGAATTGGCTCAAATGCAGCAAAGTTACCCATAGCAGCTTTCGCACCATTGTCATAGATAGAATAGAACATTACGTTATCGCCTTCTAATTTGTCAGCAATACCAAGTACCGGCTGAATAGCATTGGATTTTGCAAAAATTTCACATGCAGCATCACTGTATAAGAATGCGATGAACTGTTTTGCAGCATCCTGATGCTCGGCACCGGCTGGAATCCAAGCCTGCTCAAACCA
>JBGVLO010000157.1:0-3095 GCA_045124315.1 Lachnospiraceae bacterium | reverse complement strand
TTAAAAACTGATTCTTTTCGTAGGGTCTTACGAGAAGATTTTCTTTTCCAATCACAGCTGCAATGGCAGTCAGTTCATCGTAATAGAACATATGAAAATTTTTCCAGGATCCCTTTTTTAAGTATTTTTGGAAAGGAAGAGTTGAGGTTTCCTTTACTTGCTGAGCCCAATAAGATTGAACCAGATCGTCCTGGCGACGGACATATACGATTACTTTTAGTTCATGGTTGGAAGTGGTAATCTTTTGTTGTAGAGCCGGCCAAAAATCCTCGAAATTGTGAAAGGCATTCCAAATACCTTCATCAGAAAGGACCACATTTTGATTCTGATTCAAAATAGAAATGACTTTGTCGAAACCTTGTTCCCAGTACTTGTTGTCACATACCTGTTGCATTCCTTTTTTTGAGGAATCTTTTTGTACAAGAAAATGTCCGTTTCGAGCCGGTGTGATACCGGGGAAACGAAAGGAAAAATCTGGATAACAAAATCCGAATTTTTTCAGTGCGGTATGATTTTTTGATAAAAAAAACTGAATAGAAGAGGTTCCGGTTTTTGGTGTTCCTATATGTAAAAATAGTGTTGACATAAAAATGCCTCCTGTTTCTGTTAAGATTAAAATGGGATTGCAAAAAAGAGACAATCCCATGGCCATTATATCAAAAATGAAAAGGAAGAACAAGGAAAACAAACTTTCCCCCTTTACAAAAAAGGGGGAGTGTGATAAACTTTTTAAGGTAAGCACGCGTGGCGGAATTGGCAGACGCGCATGGTTCAGGTCCATGTTCTGTAACAGGAGTGAGGGTTCAAGTCCCTCCGTGTGCATTATGTGAGCAAATATGATGTTAGGGACAAAGGTCTCTGACAAGGATTGAGTTCCTCTAGGGTGCAGACGGATAAGGCTGAGAACTAGAGGATTTTTTTCTGTTACAAAGTAAATGGTTTACACAGAGGGTTTGTGAAATAGTTGAAAGGAAGAGAATATGAAAACATTGTATGTACACATTGGAACTCCGAAAACTGCCACTACTTCTATTCAGATGTTTTGTGTGGATAATGAAGCAGTGTTAAATGGGAAGGGATATAGTTATCCTATTTTGAATTTTAAGTTTCCAAAGGTCGAAAAGAGAAGAAACGGACATTTTCTGGTTGGAGGGCTAAAGAAAAAAGACGGCTCATGGGATTTGGAGAGAGATGAGAAGATGTACCAGAAGGGGATGGATATGGTACATGAGGCTTTTGAGAAGACAGAGAATGTCATTTTGTCGGATGAGAATCTCTGGAATTCATCTGGAACGAAAAAGTTTGTATTTTGGAACCGACTAGTGGAGGATTCGAAAGAATATGGGTATCAGATTAAGGTTATCGTATACTTGAGGAGACAAGATGAGTTGGCGAATTCATGGCTGGCACAACAGGTGAAAGAAGGATGGGGGAATTTCCGTGCAGTAAAGTGGGATAAATTCTGGCGTTCTCCTAAATTCTTGATTTTGGATTATGCTTCCCATATTGAAAAAATTGCAAATGTAGTAGGCAAGGAAAATATTATTGTACGAATCTTTGAAAGGGATAAATTTAAAGGAAACGATCATAGTATTTATTCTGATTTTCTGGATGCCGTTGGGCTGGAATACACAGACGAGTTCCGAATTGTAAATCAGGAGACAAATGCCTCTATCACAGGAAATTCACAGGAAATTCGTCGCATTATGAATACGATTCTTCCAAGGGAAGGAAAAGAACGCTCCGCAGTTCGTCATTATGCAGAGGATGTGGAGGCACTGAAGTCCAAAGGAAACAACTATATCATGCTTTCGGAGGCGGATTCCAATCAGTTTATGAAGGCTTATGATGAAGGCAATAAGGACATTGCAAAAACGTATTTAAACTCTACAGAACCTTTGTTCCGCAAGGGGGTAAAACCTGGCAATGTATGGAAACGGGAAAATCCATTTATGATAGAGGATGTAATTCGGTTCTTTGGATTGATCTATATGGATCAGGCAAAAGAAATCAGGGAATTGCAGGATAAGATTAAGCGGATGGAAGAAAGCAAAGAGGAAGCCATTCGTATGTCTGAGAATGTAGGTTATGAGCAATTGTTAGAAAAATTTACGGATTTGCAGAAGCAGATGGATGCGCTAAAGCAGGAACAGAAGATTGTGAGAAAAGAAAGTGTGCAGACCGAAAACATGGTAAATGGTGTTATGAATGAAGCGCGGAGTTTGTTTCAAAGTATGAACGACTTTTTGAATCATCCCCTTGGTCATTCTGTAAAGAAAAAAATAAAGACAATACGAACGAAATAAAGAGAAAAGGATTTGTGAGGCTTACACAAGTCCTTTTTTGCTATACTAGGAAACGAAGTTTCCTATATAGCAAAAAACGCTCCGCAAGGATGCGCGTTCGCGGAGAAGAACTTAATTGCTTCGCAATACCGCGAACGCGCTAGAGTTTCGCAAGCGAAACTCTTTCGTGTTTCTCTGACTAATTGCACAAAAGTATCCTTCATTTTTGTGCAATTATACAAGTAGAAAAAATTGTAAAAAATGCTTAAATATGTTATGATATTAGAGAAGGTTTTAGGTGAAAACAACGATATGTGTGAAGATTGTATTAATTTTCTGTCACACAATGATTAACCAACACATTTGTTGGGAGAAGAAAGAGGTAAAAAAATGGTAAAAGGAACAAGAACTATGCGAAGATGGTTGCACAAATGTGCAGCTGTTGTATTGGGGGCTAGTATGGTAGTAACTGCCCTGCCACAGAGTGTGTTGTACGCAGGAAGTAAGGATACTTCGGTGCAGCATGAGACAGAACAGGTTGTGGAAGTGATTCAGAATGCATCCTCCGAAGGAAAACAGATCAAGAATATTATCTATATGATTCCGGATGGTGGTGGATTCCCTACTTTTGATATTGCAAAGGCGGTAAAGGAAGCCGGCGGAGTGAGCTATGCATTGACCTCACAGACTGAAAGCAAGATGTATCTGAATGACTATCTGGTATCTTCTATGATAACAGATTCTTTGGACTCTACCGGTGATCGTGCAACAGATTGGGCAGCAGCAGGAACTGCAGTTGCAACCGGTAAT
>JBGVLO010000156.1:0-3976 GCA_045124315.1 Lachnospiraceae bacterium | reverse complement strand
TTCTGCATGGCACATGTAACAGTTCAGCCGGGGGCTGTCCTGTTACGGCTCACAGCAAGCTTACGCATGCAAATTGCTGTGAGCCACACCTAATTTACACTTTCATACGTCCTTGCACAGCAATGTGTGCAAGGACTACCTGAACTGTTACTGAAGTAATAAATAATTTACATTTTTTGGTGGTAAATTGCCCAAAATTGTGATACAATGTAGGAAGATGGTTGGGGCGATATTGGAAAGTCAACCGAAACTATTATAGGGGAAGGAGAGTAGAGAGAAGGAAGGAGTTGCTTATTAGGGACGCGGATAAAAGACTTGGGTATGTATTTTTATTCGCTGGAAAGTAACTATTTCGAATCTAGTCTATGCAAATATAGCAGGTTTTGAGTAGTTATATCAAAAAACAGAATAGGGGGAATTGATATGGAACAGGAAAAATGTCATAGAAGGTATAGTGACAGACAAAATCAGGTTGCTAAGGTAAATAAGACTACAATTATTGGTCTTACATTTATTGAATTGGTGTTAATATTCGGTTTAGCAATCCAAACATTTTTATACGATACCGCTTTTGGAAAGCTTGGCATTGTTCCAATGATTATTTTGCTTGTAGGAATTGTTGTGAATGTTGTATCTTATAACAGGAATAAGAAAAGTGATAAGCTGAAATATTATATGTTTGCCAGTTTTATGGTAGGCTGGGTGTATTTGATGGTTCTTGGAACCAACACCATGGTTAGTTTTTATGTTTATCCGTTGGTCATCACTACCATCTTGTACCACGATAAAAAGTTTGAACGCATCTTATACTATACGATTATTGTGACCACTGCAATCCGAACGGTAGCCTGGGCAATTAGTGGACAGTTATTGGGAGGAAACAATGTATCTTTGATCAGTATTATTGTTCATTTTGAGATTGTTATTGTAGTACATACTATTGCAAAGCTTTCGGCTGTATTTACAGACGATATGCTGGGATCCGTGCAGGATGAACAGGAAGCGCAGAAGGCTATGTTACACGAAGTGTTGGACATTTCGGAGAACGTGCAGCATACTGTTTTAGATACCAATGAACTGATTGAGAATCTGAAGAATGATGCCAGTATGGTACATGATTCCATTGAGGATATTTCAGAAAGAACACAGAACAATGTGGACAGTGTAAAGGAACAGAGTCAGATGACCAAACGAATCAATCAGGATATTGAGGACACGGCAGAGAATGCTAAGGTTATGGTGGAGGCAGCAAATATGTCTTCAAAATTACTGGAAGAGAATATGTCAGTCATCGATTCTATCCGAAAGGATGCAGATTCTATCAATGAGACCAATGGTCGCGTGGCTGCATCTATGGAAGATTTGCAGCAGAAAGCAAAGGAAGTACAGCAGATTACAGAAGTAATCTTCTCTATTTCCAGCCAGACGAATCTGTTGGCATTGAATGCATCCATTGAGAGTGCCAGAGCTGGAGAGGCTGGTAAGGGATTTGCAGTTGTCGCAGATCAGATCCGTGATCTGGCAAAGGAAACCAGAAAGTCTACCGAGCAGATTGCCAATATTGTGGAAGAACTGAACCAGAATGCTCAGGTAGCAACAGATATTGTACAGCAATCCATTGGAGCTATGGAGGCACAGAATGAAAAAGTGGCAGACGCTTCCGACGGGTTTAACGAAGTGCAGAATCACATTTCTACCCTTACAGAGCGCGTAGAAAATATCAATGAAAAGATTGCGAATTTAGTACGTTCTAATAATACGATCATTGAGAATATTAACCAGTTGTCAGATAGTAGTGCCTCTGTTTCAGAGAGTGCAAAAGAGGTGGAGGTGCGAAGCCTTCAGAACCAGACAGAAGCAAATCAGGCAAAAGAACTGCTTGGAAAGATGCAGGAACTGGTACAGCAATTGGAAAAATATCAGAAATAGAAATGTTTATGAAACATACAATGAGAAAAGAGGTTGTCGTGAGACAACCTCTTTTCTCATTGTATAGGATTAGGGTGTTAAAAGCCTATACTTGATTGGGCTATTTTAAAATTGCACAATTTATTATTTGTATTTGCAGATGATGTACATACCAGACATCCCCAGCAAACACGTCGATTTTGCCCCCCTACCCTAACCCTTATAGGAAACTTAATGATAGCGTTCGCCGTCAATTACTGCAGAAAATACGTTATCCTCCGGTATTGTAAAGTATATATTTGATTTGAAACCATTATATTCCACTCCACCGTAGAAAGAATCAAAGGAAACAGAGGAAGCGGAAGCAATATCGCCCATCAGATCTGTTTTTTCAAAATCAAAACGGATATAAAAGGTTTCGTTTGGTTTTAGGGTTACTACTTTTTTATCTTCCACTTCCTGCCAGTCCGTTCCATTTGATCGATAAAGATGGCTGGTTGCAGTTCCAAACTTTGTCTGTTCGGTTCCATCTGCTGCCTTAAAAGTAAAACAGGTGTCCCAATAAATATGAGAATCTAATTTCAAATTTCCGTTCATCTTTTTGCTGGTCACTATCATGGAAATAGATCCAGGACTTGTAAGGATTGGTGCGATCACGGAAGCACCGGAAATAGCAGAAGAACTGGCAACATTACCAGGCATCAGCTCAACAGAATATTTTCCGTCTTTATTTACAGCAGAGTGTTTCACCGGTTCGCTGTAGGAACCATATGTTTTCTTGCCTGAAATAGTACGGTAAGCCCGGATTTTATAGTAATAGGTATGTTTTGCCTTTACGGATTTGTCTGTATATTTGTAGACATTTTTCAGCGTCTTGAGCTTTTTGAAGGTTTTACCGTTTTCACTGCGGTAAACTTCATATCCGGTTGGTTTCAAACCGTTGTCGCAGTTCCATTCAAGAGGAATGGCACTTGGTGAGATCTTGGCATCGCACCACTGGTATTCGGCCCAGGAGACATTGGATACCCCGCTGAACACATCATTTTCGCCGGAATAAATCAGTTTTCCCTTGTTGTTATAACCGCGTACTTCGTAACGATAATATTTCTTGTAGCTCACGCTGTTGGTATAAGAAGTTTTGCTTCTGGACAATGTGGCAATCCGCTTGAACTTCCCGCAATCCCCATTTTTATTTAAAGATGCACGATAAACTCGATAAGAGGATACGTTTTTTTTCTTCCAAGATAGTTTGACCTTTGTCTTGGAAGTTACCGTTGCGTTCAATGATAAATAATTCCATGCGCGTACCTGTGTTGGCTGTTGAATCTGTAATATTGAGAATACACAGACAAAAGCCAATAAAAGACTAGTTATTCTTCGTTTCATTTTTTCTCATTCCTTTCTTTTTTAATGTAACTATTTAGACCCCTTCCGTATACTGAAATAATCAGCTACTTATATGTCTGTGGGTAAGAGTATTATACAACGAAATGGATAGAATTGGTAGGGGGTGGGGAAAGATGTGGTGGTAGGAAGAATGTACTAAAAAGTGATTTTAGGGTAGAAAAAGAATGGAAAATAGTGTAAAATAATAATAGAAATGTTAGTTGGGGAACGAACATTTTTGGGGGAATTATGATGGGGTGAGAAAATGCATAGGAATGTTGGAATAGCAAAAGGGAGAAGGCTGTGTCTGGTTTGTTGTATATTGAGCATCGCAGAGTGATTTCTGTGGTGCTTTTTGTTTTTTAGAAAGACATTATATGTCTTTGTGATTTGGTAGGATTAGAATATCAAAAGTGATTTAATACTTAAGGAAAGTATCATAGTCAGAGCAGTCAAAAAAAGAACAGATTTACAAAATGTAAAACTGCTCTGAGTGTGATTCTTTTCTATTGTACCAAGTTGCGACCGTGTAGCCGGTACTTATATGGAGATAGTATTCACTTGCTTATTCCAAAATAGTTTATTTTAAGGTAAAAAATAGTGTGTTTGGATAGGTAATGATACAAATTTATTATTTTTGGGCATGCTTCGCAGACCACCCGAGGGCAGCCTAGTATAAGGG
>JBGVLO010000155.1:0-76243 GCA_045124315.1 Lachnospiraceae bacterium | reverse complement strand
CGGGAACGTCCCGTTGGTGCATAAAAATGGTTATAGAATTCGAGAGGAATATAATCACTCAGGTTAATGTGTTCCTCAAGCAAAGAAAGAAACTGAGGTTTGTCTTCTTCAAAAATGTTTTGGCAATCTTCAAAAATATCTGCCAATTTTAGTTGTTTGTGCTTTGAATTTATGGAAAAGACTTCATGGTTTCTTCCGATTACTCGTGTAAACGGATCTGGTAATGAAACGATTGTGTTTAAAGCATTAATTCACTATTTTCTTCAATATAGTTTTGCATTTGTGGTTTCTAATTTGATTATGGGAATGATTTATGGCATAGGAAAATTAATAGATGTAGGAAGGAAAGATTAAAACATCTACCAGCAAGGATAGATCATGTAAATCAGTATCGAGTTCCTTTGTATCATAAAAAGCTTTAGCTCTATTTTATCTCTGGTACAAAAAAAATACACAAAAATAGGATATACTGGAAAGGATCAGAGTAGTTACAAAAGAATACGTGAAATATATGAAACGAAATGAAAAGGAAGGGAAAAAGTATGTTTGGCAAAGAAAAATGCAAAATGTTAAAAGAAATTCGTGCGGAGATTGCTAAAAATAATGAGATTGAATTTGTTACCAAAGAATGTACACATCAAGGAAAATGTAAGGGAACCTGTCCTGCATGTGAAGCGGAAGTGGCATATCTTGAGGAACAGCTGGAAAAAAGAAGAGCTTTAGGAAAGGCAGTGTGTGTGGCCGGACTCTCAGCAGCAATGGTGGCAGGAGTGGTACAGACCAATCAGGTAAATAGCAAAACTTATAATATGAATTCAAATACATATTTATCGGATCCAATGGAACAGCCAATGGGTGCCATACCATTCACACCGGAACCTACAGAAGAATCAACACCGGAAATGCCAGCTGGAGCACCATATATACCGGATGTGATTGAAACACCAGAGCCAACACTGGAACCAACGCCAGCTGGAGCATCTTATATACCAGATGTGACGGAAGCGCCGAAACCAACAGAAATACCAGCAGGAATGATTTGTATACCAAATCCGAAAGAAACGCCAAACATAACTGCCATACCAACACCTACAAGTGATTTTTATACAGACCAGCCTTCTCAGGTGGTAGAGGAAACCACCAATCCAACCACGGAACCAACGGGAAGTCCGGCTATTACAGAAGGTCCAACAGGAAGTCCAGCCATAACGGGGGGACCAACAAAAGCACCAACCGAGAGTCCGAACGTAACAAAAGGCCCAACAGAAAGTCCAGCCGTAACGGAGCTACCAACAAAAGCTCCAACCGAGAGTCCGAACGTAACAGAAGGCCCAACAGAAGCTCCAGCGGAAAGTCCAGTTGAAACGGAGGCACCAACAAAAGCACCAACGGAAACTCCAAAGGGAACGGCACAGCCTTCTGCAACTCCGGTACCGACTATTCTTCCAACACAGGCGGTAAGCCTAATCCCTTCTATTGCTCCAAATGGGCAACAGCAGAATAATGCACTTTCCAATACCAGCTCACCAGATAAGCTAAAAATAAAGAAAACCAAGATTTCAAAGGTAATCTATAAAAAGAATAACCGAGTGCAAGTAGCTTGGAATGAAACGCCTTCTGCAGACGGATATGTAGTAACACTGTCTACCAGTTCATCTATGAAAAAAAATAGGAGGACCAAGATGGTGTCCAACACACGAAGAAAAGTGACTTTTGAGAATGTAGTGGAAAACAAGACCTGCTATATATCGGTCGCTGCATATCGATATGATTCCGCCGGGGAAAAGGTGTTTGGAAAATGCCAGAAGATTAAGAAAATTAGAATAAAGTAAAACAGACCAGACAGAACCTTACAACAGATTGTAAGGCTCTGTTTGAATCAACACAAAATTTCCATGTCTTAAGAAGCTACCATGACAAAATAGAAGAAAAAGAAACGGAGAGAACTATATGGAATCAACAATACCTGTTTTTGCAATTAATCGGTTGCGAGTGGGAACAGATGGAGAAGGAATTACAACATTAGTGGCCATACATGGTTGTCCCCTTCGTTGTAAATACTGTATTAATAAAATGGTCTGGGACCCGGATACTCCTGTTCGCAGGTTTCACTTGCAAGAATTGTACGATGAAGTAAAAATTGACAATTTGTATTTCCAGGCAAGTGGCGGTGGCATCACATTTGGTGGAGGAGAAGCCATTTTACATAGTGCATTTATTCGACAGTTCAAAGAAAAATATGCCAAAGAATGGCGTATCACATTGGAAACTTCTTTACATGCGGAAAGGTCCTATGTGGAGGAGGCCATTGCCGGTGTGGATTTTTTTATCATTGACTGCAAAGATTTAAACTCTGCAATCTATGAAAGTTATACTACAAAGTCAGCAAAACTTATGTTAGAGAATCTGGAATATATTTGTCAAAAGGTGGGACCAGAACGTATGATGGTCAGAGTGCCTCATATTCCGGATTTCAATACAGAGGAAGATCGAAATCAAACGATAGAACAATTGAAAAAAATGGGAATTACCAATATTGATGTATTTGACTACATTGTAGATTTTGACAGGAGTAAATATAAAGCTTAGTGTCATTATTCAGAACCCTATATATGAGCAGAGCCTTCCATATTAGTGGAAGGCTCTCTTTGGATTTATTTTTCGTCCATATATTATTGAAGCTGAAAAAAAGTTATTGACATATGTCAATAACAAGAGTATATTATAGTTAGAAAAAGACAAAAGGAGGGTGGTTATGCCAAGACCAAAAAAAAGTAGACATGTATGTAATGAGCCTGTGTTTGACACGTTTTTACCAGATGGTAGTACACAAGCAGAAGCGGTTGTTTTATCAGTGGATGAATATGAAGTGTTTCGCTTACTTGACTATGAGCAGATCACCCAAAAGGAATGTGCCATGCAAATGAAAGTGGCGAGAACCACCATTACAGAGATGTACAATCAGGTGAGATACAAGATTGCAGATGCGATTGTGAATGGAAAGACACTGACTATTGAAGGTGGAAATTATAAGCTTTGTGAGCGCAGGGCTAACTGCGTAGGATTTAAAAAATGCTTCCGAAGTAAATGCAAAAAGTTATTGGAAGAGTCAGAAGGAATGTGATGATACCAGCGTAGCAATTCGTAGGTATTATTGGGGTCAAAATATTTTTGCCCTTACCATCATGTGATACTTATAAAAATTGTTATATTTTGTAACAGATATAGGGATAAAATGTTAGATTGGAGGAATGAAAATGGTAAATATGCAAAAAGCGGTAATGGTTGGATGTGGTTTTGTCGGTTCTGCTTCTGTATTTGCACTGATGCAGAGCGGATTGTTTTCAGAGATTGCACTGATTGATGCTAACCCGGAAAAAGCAGAGGGGGAGGCTATGGACATCAGCCATGGAATTCCATTTGCAAAGCAGATGCGAATTTATGCAGGTGATTATGATGATGTAAAAGACGCAGGAATTGTTATTGTCACAGCGGGGGCAAATCAGCAGCCGGGTGAGACCAGATTAGATTTGGTAAATAAGAATGTTGGAATATTTAAAAAGATCATACCAGAAATCTCAAGTCGTGGGTTTGAAGGAATTCTGCTAATCGTAGCCAACCCGGTAGATATTCTTACAAAAGTAGCTATAGAGTTATCTGGTTTTCCGGAGAATCGAGTGATAGGCTCTGGAACGGTACTTGATACAGCCAGATTAAAATATCGACTGAGTGAGCATTTAGGCGTTGATAGCAAGAGTATTCATGCATTTATTATTGGAGAGCATGGAGACAGTGAAATCGCCGCATTCAGCAGTGCCAATGTTTCAGGTATTCCGTTGAGTCAGTTCTGCGAGTTAAGAGGGCATTTTGAACACAATGCTGCAGAAAATGAAATTGCAGAAAAAGTGAAAAACAGTGCATATGATATTATTCAAAGGAAAAAGGCTACCTATTTTGGAGTGGCAATGGCAGTAAAGCGGATCTGCGAAGTGATTGTAAGAAATGAAAAAGCTGTCCTTCCGGTATCAACATCCATGCATGGTGAATACGGAATAGAAGATGTTGTTCTGTCAATGCCATGTGTAGTGGGAAGTAACGGAATTGAGGTTCAAGTACCGGTGGTTCTTAGTGATGAGGAAATAAAGAAATTACAGGAATCAGCCGAAATACTAAAAGCGACTATTGGAACTTTAGGTATTACTGTTCAGAGGTAGGTATTTTCGGTACCGAAAATACCGTATGAAAGTCTATCGTGTGCAGATTTGGGCAATTTTCATGCGCAGCATTGCCAAAATCCGTTACAGTTCACATACCTGTGAACTGTAATCTTTAGATATTTAGAGTAAGAGAAAAAGAAAGAAGGAAAAATTTTATGGGACAGAAATTTTATGTATGTGAGAAGTGTGGAAATCAGGTTGATGTAGTGAAGGATTCTGGTGTTCCTATGATGTGTTGTGGTCAGAAGATGACAGAATTAGTTGCAGGAACTACCGATGCAGCAGTTGAGAAGCATGTACCGGTGTATGAGGTAAAGGATGGAACTGTATATGTTAAGGTAGGAGAGGTGGAACATCCTATGATGGAGAACCATTATATTGAATGGATCTCACTTGAGACAAACAAAGGCACACAGATGAAGAAATTGTCACCAGAACAGAAGCCAGAGGTATCCTTTGCAATTTGTGAGGATGAAGTGGTAGAGGAAGTATATGCATACTGCAATTTACATGGGCTTTGGAAGAAATAAAAAAGGGTATTTTTAGGAGGAATAAACAATGAATAAGTATGCAGGAACACAGACAGAGAAGAATTTGGAGGCAGCTTTTGCAGGAGAATCTCAGGCAAGAAATAAGTACACTTACTTTGCATCAAAAGCAAAAAAAGAAGGGTTTGAGCAGATTGCAGCCCTTTTCTTAAAAACAGCTGATAACGAAAAAGAGCATGCAAAAATGTGGTTCAAGGAGTTAAATGGAATTGGTGACACTGCTCAAAATCTGGAAGCAGCTGCTGATGGAGAAAATTACGAATGGACAGATATGTATGAGGAATTTGCGAAAACAGCAGAAGAAGAAGGTTTTCCGGAACTGGCAAAAAAATTCCGCCTGGTAGGAGCAATCGAAAAGCATCATGAGGAAAGATACCGTGCACTTCTTAAGAATGTCCAGATGCAGGAAGTGTTTAAAAAGAGTGAAGTAAAGGTATGGGAATGCCGCAATTGTGGACATATTGTAGTTGGAACACAGGCTCCTGAAGTCTGCCCAACCTGCAACCATCCACAGAGCTATTTTGAGGTAAATGCAGAGAATTACTAATTGGAAGTAATTCGTTGGAGATTTAGAGCCATTGTTTCAGGCTGGCCTGATATGGAAAAAATCCAAACTGAGTAAGGATTATTACTTAGTTTGGATTTTTATTTTCAAGGCTTTCTGAAATTGTCCCATGAAAGCATTTCTATAGTATGGAGACCACTGTAATTATGTTAATAGTTTGCCCATTATTTCAAGTGTTATTTTTCCGCATAATTTTCCTGCATGTTCCCCTGCTTTTTGTAAAATGTCATTTTCTTCTTTTACACAGTCGTCGTATACTGCTTTTGGAAGACATTTCGCAACCAATTTTAAATCTGTTTTCTCAACTTTTTCAGGCAAAACGCCTTCATCAATCAGTTTATGGAATATTTTTCGTACCCGGGCTTCTGTTACGATCATTTTCATATATTCATCGGCTGTTTCTCGTTCCTTACGCCTTTTTTGGGCATCTGGTCTTCTCTTTCGTCTGTGAACAACTGCTTCATCAAATTGAGGATTTACATATTTCAAGATATGAGGCTTTCTTCCTTCCTCTAATGCCGTTTGATTTTTTATGACAATGCCTTCCTGTTGATCGCCATAAAATGGATTGTTTGCAAAACGAAAGCAATGTTCCCAGCTGATAAACTCTCCATAATACAATTCGTGTACATAAGGGATTCCCAATTTTCTTGCAAAATCCTTTACAAAGTTTTGAGATAACCATTTATTGTTCTTCTTATCGTAGACACTGAATAAATACCAGACATTATAGTTTTCTTCATGGTAGATAGCGGTATGTTTTACCAGCCATTCTCCATAAAATATGTAATCTGAAAAATTGCGAAATGAATTTGGTTCCAGTTGCTGAACATATTGATAAAATCCACGAAAGTGGTTATTAATATCTAATTGCTGATTGCTACTAAAACATAGCAATTGTTCTTTTTCTAAATCATAATAGATGCTGGTATTTGCACCGTCTATTTTCTCGGTAATACTGATGATGTCTCCTTTTCGGAAGTTTCCCGTATTCTTCGGCAATGTCAGAGTGTCATCCACGATAACATCCTGTTCTCTGACACGTTGAATTTCAATGTAATGATGCATCGAAATCACCTCCTGTGATGTTATTTCTATATTGACTTACGATTAATGGTTGTTGATTTTTTAAGTTGACAACAATTGAATCCCCAGAAATTAGACTTTGATACGAAATAGAAATGCAGTATGAAGCCCCCAAAGAAGTTCTGTAAGAAAATAATAGGTGGTGCTTATATACTGCTTGTAATGTTACTTTCTTTTTTGGGGTACAACCAGAATCCTTTCTTATTTCATAACTGTCTCCGATGCGGAGATTTTTTATTTTGTCTTTCATTTAATGTTCACCTCCTTTTTTCAAATAGTGTTTGATCAAACATTATCATGATTATAGCATATGGATTTAAAAATATCCACCTTGAAAATTGATGATATGACTAAAAAACGAAAGAATAAAGCAGGTTGAAACGACATATATAACAAAAGGTGAATATATAAAGAGGAAATATATGTGAATAAAGTACAATAAATAATAAAAAACATTGTGGAAAAGTAACAAGCGCGGAGGCGAAGAGGGGAGGTATAGGTTTGGCTGAGGAGATATAAGTTTTGAATCAAGGAGAACCAGCTACTTACATGCGTTTTTTTAAAATTAGCCTAAATGCTTGTGGATTGAATCTTTGTGTAGATTGCCGAAAAAACATATCGAGTATTCTCTTAAATGGACTTATTATTTCATATCGAATCCCTTCGGGATATCATTCATATTTTGATGTTTCCTCTTGTTAGTTTTACAAAGGAAAACGTAACACTATTTTCTGTGTAAGTCAAGCGTACTGGGAGAAGCTATTCTGGTAGCTGCAGGATTGATTTTTCCCTAATGATACGAAAATTTATATTCCAAATAGAAGGGGAATCCGTTATACTAGAAGAAAGGATTAGTATAACGGATTTCTTGTAATGGAGGAGTGGAAATAATATGGGAATTTATTTTAATCCGGGAAACGAAGGTTTTAAAAGAGTGTTGCGTTCAAAAATATATATAGATAAAACAAGATTACTGGAATACACCAATTCCGTATTAGAAACGGAACAAAGTTATATTTGTGTCAGCCGGCCAAGACGGTTTGGAAAATCCATTGCAGCGGAGATGCTGGTTGCCTATTATGATAAAAGCTGTGATTCGAAAGAGCTGTTCCAAGGACGAAAGATTGCAGAGAGCGCGGATTTTACGGAGCATTTGAATCAATATGATATTATTCATGTAGATATGAATTCCTTATGCCACAAAAGGGATAGGAAAACAAAAATGACGAGATTGCCCAAAGGGAATATATTACCTTGCTTCGGGGACTATTTAAAGATGCTCCTTCAAAAAAGTTTTTAAAACTAGGATATCTCACTGGAATTTTGCCAATTAAGAAGTACGGAACAGAGTCTGCCCTTAATAATTTTGATGAGTTTACCATGGTGGAATCGGATATGCTTGCAGAATATGTGGGATTTACGGAAGAGGAAGTCATTACACTATATGAGGAATATGGTATGGACTTTGAAGAAGCCAAAAGGTGGTATGATGGCTACCATCTGGCAGACAATCTGCATATTTATAATCCAAAGTCAGTGGTAGATTCGGTGCGGAGAAAGAAAATAGGGAATTACTGGACCAGTACAGAGACTTACGAATCTTTAAAATATTATATCAACATGAATTTTGACGGATTAAAGGATGCCATTATAGAAATGATCGCAGGTGGACGATGCAAGGTAGATACCAATACCTTTGAAAATGATATGGTATCCTTCCAGAGCAGGGATGATGTGTTGACGGTGCTTGTGCATCTTGGTTATCTGGCCTATGATGGAAAAACAGAAGAAGTAAGTGTTCCAAATGAGGAGGTTCGGGGAGCCTTTGTCCGTGCCGTCAAGAAAAGCGACTGGAAATATGTGATCGATGCAATTTCTGCTTCGGACGAACTGCTACAGGCAACCTGGCGTGGTGACGGGGATGCAGTAGCAGAAGGAATCGATAAAGTGCATACGGCATACACATCTATTCTTAACTACAACAATGAAAATGCGTTAAGTTGTGTAATTTCCCTTGCCTATTATAACCCAATCAATGAGTATACTATGATTCGGGAGTTTCCTACAGGGAAAGGATATGCCGATGTGGTGTTTGTTCCAAGAAAAGGTTCTGATAAACCCGCAATGATCGTGGAATTAAAATGGAATCAATCTGCAGATGGCGCCATTTGTCAGATAAAGGAAAAACAGTATGTGCAAGGGCTGGGGGAATATCAGGGAAATGTATTGCTGGTAGGAATAAATTATGACAAAGATACGAAAAAACATGATTGTGTGATTGAGCAGTTGGAATTGGAATGTTAGATCAAAAATAGCGTAGCAGCTTTAGTGGCTGCTACGCTATTTTACTAAATGGACTTATTCTGATTTGGAATATAAACTCCAATATACTAAAATACAATTTTCATAATCGTTCCTTCGTCCACTATACTGTCTACCATGATTTTTGCATCGTGAATTTCTGCAATATGTTTCACAATGGCAAGGCCAAGACCTGTGCCACCGGTTTGGCGGGAACGGCTTTTATCCACCCGGTAGAAACGCTCAAAGATATGTTCCTGTTCCTCTTTGGAAATGCCAATTCCATTGTCTTTTACGGTCAAGACAGTAGAACCCTTGGATTGTCCTACAGATACAGCTACCATGCCCCCTGGATTAGTATAGAGGATGGCATTTTGAACCAAATTGTCGATTACTTCTCGGAGCATCTCCTTGTTTCCGTGAACCATACAGGTGTCTCCAGAGCAATGAAGTGTAATCATACGTTTTTTTGCAGTTACCTGCAGTTCGTCTACACAGTCTGTCATAAGCTGGGTGAGATTGACTTCTTCAAACTGGAATTGATGCTCATTTCGGTCTAACTCCGATAACTGAATAATATCATTGATCAGGGAAAGTAATCGTTGTGCCTGTTTTTGAATTTGCTGTATAAAATGGGTGCTGTCTTCCTCGCTTACCATATGATTTTCCATTAGCTCGGCATAACCGGAAATGGCAGTAAGAGGAGTCTTTAATTCGTGGGAAACATTGGCGGTGAAATCCTGGCGCATTTTTGCGGAGGATAAAATATCCGCGTGTTGTGTACGAATAATCTCTGTAAAAGGCAACAGTTCCTTGTAAGGTGGCGTAATATTGGAATCCTCAATATGTTTTGCCATATTTTCAATGGGAGAGATAATCTGCCTAGTGAAAATATGGGATACCAAAACACAAATTAAAATAATGAGTAAGAGGATCAATAATACCAACGGCATGGTTGTTAAGAAAATGTATTGGATACTTTTTGCCTGAGTAGCCACACGAAGTATCGTTCCGTTTTCTAATAATACTGCATAGTAGTAAGTGTTCATATTCATGGTTTCTGAGGTTCGAACACTTTCACCGGTACCATTTTTCAGTGCAGATTGGATTTCAGGACGGTCTTTATGATTTTCCATTTTCTCAATATTGGAATCATTGTCATAAAGAACCGTTCCGTCTTCTGCAATCAAGGTAATACGAAGGGGATCTAATTCATCTGAAAGATGAATCGTGTCCAGTGGGGCGTCTGTTTCAAAATAATGGACATCCCGAAGAATATCCGCATTGATTTTTAAATCTACTTTAATTTGGCGGTCCAACAGATTAAAATACACCAGAGTAAGACCGATGGCAGTGGCAAGAATAGCTAAAATAGCAATGCCGATCAGCTGGGTATTAATTTTCTTTTTCATTCGATCACATACCCCACATTTCTTATGGTGCGGATTTTATTTCCTGCATTTCCAAGCTTATGTCGCAAGGTTTTAATATGCATGTCCAGAGTACGGGATTCGCCTTCATAATCCGTACTCCACACCCGGTTCATGATCATTTCTCTGGAAAGCACCTGACCCTGATGTCGCATAAGATAGAGTAACAGCTCATATTCTTTAAAGGTAAGTTCAATGGGCTGGTTCTCTACGGTAACTTTGTGTTTGGTGTTATCCAGCTTCAGAACATCAATAGAAAAAACAGAAGAATCGTCATCCTGGGTTCTGCGCAGTAAAGCTTTCACCCGGGAGATGAGCTCCATAACGGAAAATGGTTTCTTTATATAGTCGTCAGCTCCGTCTTCTAAGCCTTTTATTAAGTCTAGTTCCGTTGTTTTTGCAGTTACCATGATAACCGGTATCCTCTTTGTAGCAGATCGTTGTCGCAATTTCTTAACAATGTCATTTCCACTTTGATCTGGCAGCATCAGATCTAATAAAATCAGATCCGGAAGTTTATGTTCCAATTTGGAAAAAAAGTCTTTCCCATTTTCGAAGCTCATCACCTGGTGACCTGCATTTTTTAGAGCGAATTCCTCGATTTCCCGAATGCTATTATCATCTTCAACTATATATATAAGTGCCATGCTTTCCCTGCTTTCTATATTTATGCGTTTGCAGTTTCGTTCTTTTCTGGAAGTGCATAGATTGACTTAAGAAATACACATTCTTTGCGAAAAGCTTCATTTTCATCCATGCTAAGTCTGTCAATGTATTCATGTGTCTCGTAGTTATCTTTTGCAATTTCAATAAGACTGACTGCAATATTGGAATAATGGTCGGAAATACGCTCTAAATCCGTCAACATATTTTCCAAAGGAATGCCAAGCATAATCGTGCAGGTTCCTTTCTTGAGTCGGCGAATGTGTCTCTGTTTGATGGACTTGGTTAATCCGTCTACGATTTCCTCTAACGGTTCAATATGAGTCGCCCCCTCCAAATCGTGATCGATAAAGACCTGTATTGTCTTTTCTGTAATATCTCGGATGGCGCGGATTAGTACCTGCATTTCTTCTTTCGCCCGATCTGAGAAATTCATGTTATTTTCATGCATAAGTTGAATTTCTTCTACTAAATTTACCGCATGGTCAGAGACACGCTCAAAGTCATTTAATGTGTGTAACAGTAAAGAAAGACTCTGACTGTCGTCTTTTGTCAACGACTTGCTGGAAAGTTTTACAAGATAGGAACCAAGAAGATCATCATAGGAGTCCACTCGTTTTTCTAAAAGTAATACTTTATCTGCTTTTTCCTGATCGTAGGAAGGAAATAATTCCAACGAAAGAAGAAGAGCTTCTTTTACTTCTAGAATCATATCTTTTGCTGCATTTCTACAAAGCTCCATGGCAAATGCCGGCTGATCCAGGAAACGCTCATCCAATGCAGTAACAATTGTTTCATCCATGGAAGCATCAGTTTCTGCTGTTTCATCAGAATCCTTATCCTTAATGGTAAAGGTTGCAAGCTTTACAAGCAGATTTGCAAATGGGAACAGCAAGGCGGCACATCCCACATTAAACAAACTGTGGAGAACCGCAATGCCTGCAGCGTTTGCAGAGCTGTTCATAAATGCAAAATGAACCACAGAGTTCAAGCTGTAGAACACAACCATGAAAATAACGGTTCCGATTAAGTTAAAGTATAAATGAATCATAGAAGCTCGCTTTGCATTTTTATTGGCACCAATGGAAGAGAGCAATGCAGTGACGCAAGTTCCAATATTCTGTCCCATAATAATAGGTAAAGCGGTTGAGAATGGAACTGCCCCTGTATTACAAAGTGCCTGTAGGATACCAACCGATGCAGATGAGGACTGAATGACAGCAGTTAGGACTGTACCTGCGATCAGTCCAAGAATCGGGTTGGAAAATGCGGTGAGGATACCGGTAAATTTCGGATTGTCAGCTAATGGAGTAACGGCGGAACTCATGGTTTCCATACCAAACATCAAAACGGCGAATCCTAAAAAAATGGTTCCAATCTCTTTTTTTCGATTGTTGTGTTTGCTGGTCATAGTAAGAAGAATACCAATGGCTGCAAGCACGGGTGAGAAGGAAGATGGCTTTAAAAGCTGCATAAAGATAGAATCTCCTTCAATTCCTGTTAGAGACAGTAACCAGGAAGTAATAGTAGTTCCGATATTGGCACCCATAATAATACCTACAGCCTGTTGTAAGTGCATGATACCGGAGTTTACAAATCCTACTACCATAACTGTAGTAGCAGAAGAGGACTGGATCACTGCAGTTACGGCGGCACCGAGAAGGACTGCAAAGATTCGTTTTGAAGTCAGTTTTTCTAATATTCGTTCCAGCTTTCCACCAGCCAGTCTTGCAAGTCCATCCCCCATGGTATTCATTCCATAAAGGAAGAGGGAGAGGCCTCCAATCATTGTCAATACACTAAAAATGTCCATTTTAAAAATCGTTCCTTTCGTTGATCTGTAATGATTCCATTCTACCATAACATGATACCAGGGTCAAAAGTCAAAATACTTTTTGAACCCAATATCATAATGTTGAAAATCACTACTTTATTCATATTTTAGTATAGCATTACAATGTAAAATCTAAAATAGAACTTATGTAAAATCTATGTAAAATTACCTGCATTTTACTAAAACTTTACCAGCAGACGGTAGTAGAACTTACATGGGAGTAGGAAAATAGTTACAGTAAACCAATTTAAGGAGGATTATTTATTATGATGAAGAAAACAAGAAAAGCAATGGGATTAGCACTGAGTGTGGTATTGGCAGTAGGAATGTTCAGCGGTTGTGGAGACAAAAATTCGGCAGCTACTGATTCATCGGGAGCATCTAAAGAAATTTCCGTAGTATCAAGAGAAGATGGATCAGGAACAAGAGGTGCATTTGTGGAATTGACAGGTGTACAGGAAAAGGATGCAGATGGAAATAAAATCGATAATACCACAGATGAAGCTGTAGTTGTTAACAGTACAGAAATTGTCATAACTACCGTAAAAGGAGATGAAAACTCCATTGGATATATTTCTTTAGGTTCCATGAGTGATGAGGTGAAAGGGATTAAAGTGGATGGAGTAGAAGCAACAGCAGAGAATATTAACAATGGAAGCTATACTTTGGCCAGACCGTTTAATGTGGTGACCAAGGATGAGATTAACGATGCGTCCAAGGACTTTTTAGACTTTATTATGAGTGCAGAAGGTCAGGAAGTCATCGCTGCAAATGGCTATATTGAAGTGGAAAATACCGGAGAATTTATGAGCAATGGAGCGACCGGAAAAATTGTTGTAGCAGGCTCATCTTCTGTGACACCTGTAATGGAAAAATTGAAAGAAGCTTATATTAAGGTGAATACAGAAGTGGAAATTGAAATTCAGGAAAGCGATTCTACAACTGGTGTAAATTCTGTTACAGAGGGAATCTGTGACCTTGGTATGGCATCCAGAGAATTGAGCGAGGAAGAAGCAGCAAATGGTCTTAACGCTACGGCAATCGCTATGGATGGAATTGTTGTGATCGTAAATCCTGCAAATGAAGTAGAAGAGCTTTCAAAAGATCAGATTAAGGACGTATTTTGTGGAACCATAACAGATTGGTCGGAATTGCAATAATTCGAGGAGAAGAGGACAATGACGAAATTCAAAGAAAAAGCCATGGAGTATTTATTTCTAATGGCGGCGTGTATATCTATCGTGGCGGTGGCATTGATCTGTATCTTTTTGTTTCTCAATGGCGTACCTGCCATACACAAAGTGGGTTTGGGTAAATTTCTCACTGGTGTAAATTGGAGACCGGGAAATCAAATCTTTGGTATCTTGCCTATGATCATGGGAAGTATTTATGTGACAGCTGGAGCTATGTTGCTGGGGGTGCCGGTTGGCATCCTGTCAGCTGCCTTTATGGCAAAGTTCTGTCCGAAATGTATCTACCCACCATTAAAAGCAGGAATCAATTTAATGGCAGGAATTCCTTCGGTTGTATATGGATTTTTCGGACTGTGTGTATTGGTTCCTATGACGAGAGAATTATTTGGTGGAAATGGAAACAGTATGTTAACGGCATCTGTTCTGTTGGGGCTAATGATATTGCCTACCATTATCAATGTATCGGAAACTTCTATCCGGGCGGTTACGGAAAAGTATTATCAGGGCTCTCTTGCCTTAGGAGCAACTCATGAGAGAAGTGTGTTTTGTGTCGTATTGCCGGCTGCAAAATCCGGAATTTTAGCAGGTGTGATTCTGGGTATGGGAAGAGCCATCGGTGAGACCATGGCGGTAATTATGGTAGCCGGTAATCAGGCAAGAATGCCAAAAGGTGTATTAAAGGGTGTTCGTACATTGACTTCTAACATTGTAATGGAAATGGGATACGCAACCGGAATGCACAGAGAAGTGTTGATCGCAACCGGTGTGGTGCTGTTTGTGTTTATTCTTATTATTAACTTGTCATTTTCCATATTGAAACGAAAGGCGGTGGAATAATTTATGGATGCAATAAAAGAAAGCCAAGTACAATTAAAAGAAAGCGAAGTACAGGGAATTAACCAGAGAAGCCTGTCACAAAAGATAGCCAGTTATAAAAAACATCCAGGTTCCGCCCTTATATTTCTGCTGGTTATGGCTGCAATTATTTTTACTATAGGAACCTTGGGTTATTTGATCCTATATATTTTGGTGCAAGGCATACCACATTTACAACCATCTTTATTTTCCTGGAATTATACATCAGAAAATGTGTCCATGTTACCGTCTTTGATCAATACGTTGCTTATGACCGTATTATCTCTGCTGGTGTCTGTTCCAATCGGTATTTTTTCTGCCATATATCTGGTGGAATATGCAAAAAAAGGAAATAAACTGGTAGGAATTGTACGCCTGACTGCAGAAACACTAACAGGAATTCCGTCGATCATATACGGCTTGTTTGGTGCTCTATTTTTTGTAACTGCATTGAAATGGAGATTATCCTTACTATCCGGAGCCTTTACACTGGCGATTATGGTTCTGCCGGTAGTGATGAGGACAACGGAAGAGGCTCTCCTTGCGGTGCCGGATTCCTATTGTCAGGGAAGTTTTGGACTAGGTGCAGGAAAGCTTCGAACCGTTTTTCGCGTGGTACTTCCCAGTGCAATTCCCGGTATTCTTTCCGGTGTCATATTGGCCATTGGTCGTATCGTAGGGGAAACAGCAGCCCTAATTTATACTGCAGGTAGTATTGCAGAGATACCAAATAGTGTGTTTGACTCTACCAGAACCTTGTCCGTGCACATGTACAACTTATCGAAAGAAGGACTTCATACAAATGAGGCATTTGCTACGGCTGTAGTGCTACTTGTCGTGGTGATCGGTATCAACTTTCTTTCTGACCGTCTGGCAAATAAATTGAAAAAAGCCAGTACGGGAGCATAGATTGAAACAAAGGAATAGTTAGGAGGACGCAGTTGTGAGTAAGTTTAAAATTGAACAACTTAATTTATATTATGATCAGTTTCATGCCCTAAAGGATATTGAGATGGATATTCCGGAAAAAGAAATTACTGCATTTATTGGACCATCCGGTTGTGGAAAATCCACATTTTTAAAATCCCTAAACCGAATGAATGATTTGGTAGAGGGGTGTAAAATTACCGGAAATGTCACTTTGGATGGAGAAGATATTTATGGAGACATGGATATCAATCTACTAAGAAAAAGGGTAGGTATGGTATTTCAGAATCCCAATCCTTTTCCTATGAGTGTGTATGACAACATTGCCTATGGGCCAAGAACCCATGGAATTCGAAAAAAAGAGACATTGGATAACATTGTGGAAAAATCACTTCGTCAAGCTGCCATTTGGGATGAAGTGAAAGACCGATTGAAGAAATCTGCCATAGGTTTATCTGGTGGACAACAACAGAGACTTTGTATTGCCAGAGCATTGGCAGTAGAGCCGGAGGTTCTTTTAATGGACGAACCAACCTCTGCACTGGATCCAATCTCTACTTCTAAGATTGAGGAGCTTGCTTTGGAATTAAAAAAAGATTACACCATTGTCATGGTGACACACAATATGCAACAGGCTACGCGTATTTCAGATAACACTGCATTTTTCTTATTGGGAAAAATGGTGGAATATGGGGAAACCGAGCAACTGTTTTCTATGCCAAAGGACAAACGAACAGAAGATTACATTACCGGACGTTTTGGTTGATAGGAGGAAAGTATGAGAAATCGCTTTGACAGACAATTGGAAGAGTTAAACAATGAAATGATCCAGATGGGGACATTGATTGAACAGGCCATTGCGGACGCAGTAGATGCACTGGTGAATCAGAATGTGGAAATGGCACGAACTGCCATTGAGGAAGATGACACCATTGATAGTCTGGAGCGTTCCATTGAGCATTTATGTCTGAAATTATTGTTACAGCAGCAACCGGTGGCAAAGGATTTAAGACAGATTTCTGCAGCCCTTAAGATGATCACGGACATGGAACGCATTGGAGACCATGCGGCAGATATTTCGGAAATTACCATTGCACTTTCTGGGCAGCCTTACATAAAGAAACTGGAACATATTCAGGAAATGGCAAAAGAAACCATGCAAATGCTTGTAAATGCAGTAGATGCTTTTGTGGAAAAAAACGAAGCAAAGGCGAAAGAGGTCATTAAGCGGGATGATGTGGTGGATCAATTATTCCAAAATGTGAAAGATGAGCTGGTACAGCTGATACATGAAAATGCCACATATGGAGAACAGGCAGCAGATTTGTTAATGGTTGCGAAATATTTTGAGCGTATTGGAGATCATGCCACAAATATTTCTGAGTGGGTGATTTTTTCGATTACAGGTGAAAGAGAGTAATGCCAGGGATGAACTGTTACATTCGATTTGAGTTATAACCCATATAGAAGGGTGAAAGGATTTGTGATCGGTATGAGATTTTGTCAGATGAGTAAAAGTATGCATCCTTCCTACCTGGTAAAAGGACCGGGTGGAGAAGAAGAGTATTATATTTATAATAATTGGGATTATAAGAATAACCGGTTAATTGGATTCGAACTATTCAAGGTAAATGGATGTTATCAGAAAATGGGAACTGTAAATGGAAATGGTGAGTTTATTCCCTGTGAGAACTACAAATGTTCCCGGAGCAGGAATACCGTTCGTGAAATTGAAGAATGTCTGGATTTTTGTAGAAAACAGCTGATTGCCACTTATATGGGGCAAGAGGAAAAAAAAGTAGTGTAGTTACAACATTTATTAATAGAAAGGAAAGAGAAACATTGAGAGTAGGAATGTTGACCAGCGGAGGCGATTGTCAGGCACTAAATGCAGCCATGCGTGGAGTGGTCAAAACATTATTTCATAAAGGAAAAGATGTGGAGATTATTGGTTTCGAAGATGGATATAAAGGGTTGATATACGGAAATTACAAAAAATTATCAGAAAAAGATTTTTCGGGAATATTAACGCTGGGAGGAACCATTTTAGGCTCATCCAGAATGCCCTTTAAGCAGATAGGCGAACCGGATGAACACGGAATTCATAAAGTGGAAGCCATGGTAGAAAATTACAAGAAATGCAAACTGGACTGTCTGGTAATTCTGGGTGGAAATGGAACCCACAAAACTGCCAATCTTTTGCGGGAAAGGGGGCTGAAAATTGTAACATTACCAAAGACCATTGATAATGATATCTGGGGAACGGATCAAACCTTTGGTTTTCAGAGTGCAGTAGATGTAGCTACCAATGTGATTGATTGTATACACACCACAGCCGCTTCTCATAAAAGAGTGTTTATTGTGGAAGTGATGGGACACAAGGTTGGGTGGATGACCTTATATGCAGGAGTGGCAGGTGGAGCAGATGTAATCCTTATTCCGGAAATTCCCTATGACCTTGATTGTATTATCAAAACAATAGAAGAGAGAACCGCAAAAGGGAAAAAGTTTACGATTTTGGCAGTTGCGGAAGGGGCAATATCGAAAGAAGAAGCGCAGCTTACGAAAAAAGAACGCAAGGAAAAAAGAAAGAATATGGAAAAACATACTTCGGTTGCATTTGAACTGGCAGATAAAATTTTGGAAAAAACTAATATGGATATTCGTATTACCGTGCCAGGGCATACACAGAGAGGTGGAAGTCCATGTCCCGCTGATCGGGTGCTTTCTACAAGACTTGGTGTGGCAGCAGCAAATCTGATCTTAAAAAAACAGTATGGCTATATGGTTTGTATCGTAAATAACCGAATTGATGCCGTACCTTTGGAAGAGGTAGCAGGTAAATTAAAGAGAATATCGCCTGAAATGGATATTATACAAGAAATTCGCGACATGGGTATCAGTTTTGGTGATTAGAATTCTATTAATGACAGCGAGGGGATTCTTAGGGGCGATTCATTTTAGAAAAAAGATGAAAGGAATAGAGATGATTATGAAGAACGAAAGAGAAATATGTTATACAAATAGAGAGTTATCCTGGCTCTCTTTTAATGAAAGAGTACTAAATGAGGCGGCAAATCCCAAAGTGCCGTTGGCAGAACGACTCACTTTTGTGTCAATTTTTCAGACAAATCTGGATGAATTTTATAGGGTAAGGGTTGGGACCCTTATGACACAGATGAATGCAAAAGAAAAAATATATGAAAATAAAACTGGTATGAGCAGTGAGGAGCAGGTTCGTGAAATTCTAAAGCAGACCAGAGAGTTGGAAAATAAAAAGGCAAAAATATATGAGCAATTAATGGGAGAATTGGAACCACAGGGCATTCGGATTGTGAATTTTAATAAACTATCCAACGAGGAAGGAAAGTGCTTAGAAAAATATTTTGATGAACATATTGCCCCATTTCTTTCCCCGATGATCATTGGAAATCGTCATCCGTTTCCGTTTTTGAATAACGGACAATTATATGCTATCGTTTTGTTAAAGACACAGAAGAAAAAAAACAAAATTGGAATTGTACCATGTGGAAACACGGTATTTGAGCGACTGATCGAAATTCCAACCAGACCAGGAACCTTTATGCTTTCGGAAGAATTGATTCTGCATTTTATTTCTAAGCTTTACAGCAATTATACCATCCGGGAAAAGTCGATCATGCGAGTGACACGAAATGCAGATATCGATGAATCGGAGGTAAATGATGAAGATTTGGATTACAGAAATGTGATGGCCAAGTTAATTAAAAAGAGAAATAAAATGACACCGGTAAGAGTAGAATTGAGTCGTAAAATAAATGAGAAAGCGAAAAAGGAACTGTCTAACTATCTTGAATTGGGAACCTGTCATTTTATTAATGTAGAAACACCGCTGCAAATGTCCTTTGTATTTCAATTGCAAAATTATCTAAGCTCCAAATCCCAATTATTTTATGAAAATAGAACACCGAGAAATTCTTCATTGATCGACTTGAAAACAAGTGTGATCCCTCAGATAGAAAAGAAAGATGTGCTTCTTTCTTATCCATTTGAGTCCATGAAACCATTTATAAAATTACTGGAAGAGGCAGCAGTGGATGAAAGCGTGGTATCCATTAAGATGACATTGTATCGTGTTGCCGGAAGAAGTCAAATCATTGATGCATTAGTGGAGGCTGCAGAAAATGGGAAAGAGGTTGTGGTCATGGTGGAACTAAGAGCAAGATTCGACGAGGGAAATAATATTGAGGTTTCCAAACGCTTAGAAGAGGCTGGATGTCAGATTTTATATGGCCTTGGTGAATATAAAGTGCATTCTAAGTTATGTCTAATTACCAGAACAAACAAAGAAAATGGATTTTCCTATATTACACAGATTGGTACAGGAAATTATAATGAAAAAACAGCAAGATTGTATACAGATTTGTCGCTGATTACAGCCGACCAGGAAATTGGAAAAGACGCAGCAAAGGTATTTTCTGCTTTACAAAAAGGAGAGGTAGTAGAAGAATCAAAAGAGCTTCTTGTGGCACCAAAGTGTCTGCAGAACAATCTTCTGGCATTAATGGATGAGCAGATCCAGCATGCAGAAAAAGGTGAGAAAGCCTATATTGGAATCAAAATGAATTCCCTTACCGATAAAGCATTGATCAATAAACTTATGGAAGCAAGTCAGGCAGGGGTCACCATAGATTTGATCGTGCGTGGAATTTGTTGTCTAAAGCCTGGAGTGGAAGGGAAAACGGAACATATCCGAGTGATCAGCATTGTGGGAAGATACTTAGAGCATTCCAGAATCTATATTTTTGGCGCAGACGAAAATCAGAAAATTTATATTTCTTCCGCAGACTTTATGACAAGAAATACCATTCGCAGGGTGGAGGTGGCTGCACCGATAAAGGATGAAGAACTGAAAAAGAGAGTTCGAGAAATGTTTGATACTATGATTCTAGATGATGAAAAAGGAAAAGAACAGCACAGCGACGGCACCTATCATGATAGAAAAATCAATGAGCAGCCCATCAATTCCCAGGAATTCTTTTACGAACAGGCGTATTTGAATGCCGGAGTAAAATAATAGGGTTTTATTGACGGGAAGCCGTTTTGGTATTGAAAAAAATCATAGAATCCTTTGAACAGTTGCGAAAATCTAATGAAAGTTTAATCATACGGTGACAATAAGTGTGATACAATGAATTTATAAAAAGGGTTGTTGTGAAAGCACTCAGAAGGAGGAGGATTCCTATGATTTTCGGATTGATTATGTTTGCAGCGGTCTTGATTGCATTAGGCGTACTGCTGAATAAGTTTATGGATCGGACAGTTGGTGACGGTTTAGGAAAAAATAATCGTGAGAAATGGGGGATGGATGAAAAGGAAAAATATAAGGATTAATGGTTTTGGGTGAAACAAAGATTTTAGTTGTAATAGGTTGACAGCAAAGGAGCAAGGGAATGGAGAAACATTCTCTTGCTCCTTGTTTTATAAAGTGCAGAAAGAACTACACGAATTTCTTTCCTGCCTTGGTGAATGGTAATGTTATGGTAATCTTTTTCCCTGGAGAAATAATGCATGAAATGATATACTGTAGCGTAGAGATTGTTACACATAAAAAAATCCCGCATTGCTGCTATAAAGAAAGGAGAAAAATGATTATGAAAAATAAAATAGTAATGGCATTTTGCCTTGGATTTACGATATATTTAATTGGATGTGGAGCGAAGACAGCTGGAAATGGTTCATCGGTTGCAGGGGGGGACGGTATCAGATCTGCCTGTTAACAGCAGTACGACCGATGTGGAAAAAACTGAACAAGCAACATATGAAGGCACAGATGAAATCATTATTTACAATGGGAAAGAATATCATAAATCTGAATTATGTGATGCCACATTACGTTGGTTAGAATTATCAGAGAATGAGCAACTGTTATCATCTTATATGCCACCAGAGTTTATAGAATTTGAAGAAAACTGGGGAATTACTCTGACATTGGATAATGTTACTCCTTCAGGAGGCATCATTAAGTGTACACAAAGTGGTGGTAAAGCAACTGGCAAATTACAGACAGGTAGTAGTTATATTATAGAGAAATGGACACAAGAAAATGGTTGGCAGGAATGTGACTATTATGCGGAAGTGGAATGGACGGAAGAGGCTTGGATTATTGCCAAAGATACTGTGTCTGCCAGTAAAGGTAATCGTCCCATGCTCGATCACTCCATAGTTTATTCATCATCTTCTACCTCTATCAGATTTGCAGGAAGTAAAGTACATAAGCATGGCAGAGATGGTAAAAGCAGGATAAAAAAATATAGCGTTAGTAAGTATATAAACCTCGTAATTGGTAATACTTCAAAGTAAATTGAAGTTTGTTTGAAGTAACTTTGAAGTTGACTTTGAAGTTACTTTGAAGTATTATTGAAGCAGTTCAAAAAAGAGGTGATTGCATATGTATTTGGAAGAGATAATTGAAAATATACAGCTAGAAAGTGATAAATTTGAAGCTAAGTCAATTTTAAATCGTGAAGATGTTGTTGGTTGGCTGAAAAGTATTGCGGGATTTGCCAATGCCTCTGGTGGCGATTTTTATATTGGAGTAGAAGATAAAACAAATAAATTAATTGGCTTTGATAGGAAGGCAGCTGATAATGAAAGAAATTATTTCAATAATCAGGTAAACGAGCATTTGACACCTAGACCGAGGATGAAGATTTCTTTTATTCGATATGAGGTAAAAGGGAATGAGCGTTTTGTAATTAAGGTCAGTGTAGAAGAGGGAACCGTAAAACCGGTAATTCTGAAATACAAAAATATTCCATCTATTTTTATGAGACGTGATGGATTTACGAATGGGGCAACCTATGAAGAAATCATCGAGATGAGTGTGAAAAGCAAGAATACACAGTATGACCTTCTGGTATCAGATGTTAAATATGATCCGGAAAAATTATCAGATCTTCGTGCTTTTTATGAAAAGCATAATGACGGAGAAACACTTAAGGAAAAGGCTTTGAAATCTTTAGGTTTTGTCAATGAAGATGGTTTTTTATTAAATGGTGCCGTTCTGTTTTTGGATGATTATAATGACAAGAAAACAGAAGTACAGTGTTCTGTTTTCTCCGGTTTTAACAAAGGAAGTGAAAGAATCGTCACGATAAATCGATTTAACGGCAATATCACATCAACAATTGATTACATTATGGATTTTGTGAATCAGAGAATGAATCACTCTATGATAAAGCTTAATGATACCAGAATTAACATAGATTCCTATCCGGCCAGAGCTTTGTTTGAAGCTGTAATAAATGCAGTTGCACATCGTGACTATTATTTAGATGGAACACAGATACAAGTGGATATATTTAAAGACAGACTGGAAATAACTTCACCGGGAGGATTTTATAGAGGAGAAAAACTGGGAAAGACATATGATTTATCCGGTGTGATTTCTAAGAGGAGAAACGAACTGATTGCTGGTGTTTTGGTTGTTTGTAACGTAATGGAGGCAGCGGGTACAGGTTTTGACAAAATCATGGAAGAATATGGGTCTGCTGATGAAGCACATAAGCCATATATTTATTCAACATCTGACCATTTTACATTAGTACTTCCGGATATGACTTATGATAAAGGTGTAGAAGATGAAAAGACACCTGTTCTTAGTTTTGTACCGGTTCCGGGTGGAACGGAATTGGATGGAAAAGTATTGTCTTTCTGTTATTTGAAAGCACACAAAGTTTCTGAAATAGCTGAATATCTTGGAATCAGTGATTCAACTTATTTTAGAAAGCAGGTTCTTGAAAACCTTGAAAAGAACGGATACTTAGAGAGGAGTAAAGTAGCAAGAGCATCCTTTTACAAGACAAATCCTGATATGGTTTGTGTTGAATAGAAAAGGAAAAAGGGGGAAGTTCCAATGCAAAAATCAAGTAACAGGGAAGCCAACGGATGAACTGTAACCTGAACGGTAACAAAGTAAAATAGAATTGCAAATAAACTTTGTGATTTTTCCCAAAATCCGCTATACTAGTAAGCAGAATAGTATAGCGGATTTTTGAATTATGGATAACAGAAAGTCAGCAAATGGTGCTTTCTATTATTCCGGCAAGGGAGGCGTAAATCATTATGGCAAAAACAGTGGGAATTGGAATACAGAGTTTTGATAAAATCATAGAAGGAAACTATTTTTATATAGATAAAACATCTTTCATCAAAGAATGGTGGGAAAGCGGAGATGATGTGACCTTAATCGCCCGTCCAAGACGGTTTGGAAAAACTCTGAATATGAGTATGCTAGAGCAGTTCTTCTCTGTGGAATATAAGGACAGAGGGGATTTGTTTGAAGGGCTGGAAATATGGAAGGAAGAAAAGTACAGAGAGTTACAGGGAACCTATCCGGTGATCAGTCTTTCTTTTGCAAATATAAAAGAAAAAAGCTATGAAGCTACAAGAAAGAAAATTTGCCAGCTGATTACAAAACTATATGCTCAAAACTCTTTTATATTGGACAGTGGGATTTTGTATAAATCGGATATGGATTATTTTAACCGGGTTTCGGAAAAGATGGATGACAGCGATGCCTCTTTGTCACTTTACCAGTTGTCCGATTATCTGCAGCGTTATTATGGGAAAAAAGTCATTATTTTACTGGATGAATATGACACTCCAATGCAGGAGGCATATGTAAATGGATTCTGGGATGAACTGGTGGCATTTACCAGAAGCCTGTTTAACTCTACTTTTAAGACAAATCCGTATTTGGCAAGAGCTGTTATGACCGGAATCACAAGGGTGAGCAAGGAATCCATTTTCTCAGACCTTAATAATCTTGAAGTAGTAACTACAACCTCAAATAAGTATGCAACATTCTTTGGGTTTACTGAGAAAGAAGTTTTTTGGGCGTTAGATGAACGTGGAATGGGTGCAGAAAAAGAAGAGGTGAAAACATGGTATGACGGATTTGCTTTTGGAGAACAAAAGGATATTTATAACCCATGGTCCATTTTGAATTATCTAGATAAAAGAAAAATTTCCACTTACTGGGCGAATACCAGCAGTAACAGTCTGGTTGGCAAGCTGATTCGGGAGGGAAATAGAAAAATAAAGGCAGCCTTTGAATGTCTTCTGAGAGGTGAAACAATCCAGTGTCCCATTGATGAGCAGGTTGTGTATAACCGCCTTGGGGACAATGAGGCAGCTGTATTCAGTCTGCTTCTGGCAAGTGGTTATTTAAAGGTACTTAAGTATGAGCATTTTGATAAGATACCCATTGGAAAACGTCCCAGATATGAACTGGAACTTACCAATCTGGAAGTAAGGAGTATGTTCCTTGGCATGGTACAGGAATGGTTTTATGAGTCAGAGGATGATTACAGCGATTTTATCAAAGCCTTGCTCAGCGGAGATTTAGAAGCTATGAATGAATATATGAATCGGGTTTCAGAGCAGATGTTTAGCACTTTCGATACAGGTAACAAGCCTTCCAAGTCACAGCCGGAACGTTTTTATCATGGGTTTGTATTAGGATTAATTGCAGAACTAAGTGAAAAGTATAGTATCACCTCCAACCGGGAGAGTGGTTTTGGAAGATATGATGTGATGATAGAGCCAAAAGATAAGAAGGAGAATGCTATTATACTGGAATTTAAGGTACACCGTTCTCAAAAAGAAAAATCCCTGGAAGACACAGTGCAGTCTGCCCTTGCGCAGATCGAAGAAAAACAGTACGAAGCAGACTTACTTGCCAAAGGATTTGAAAAACAACAGATCCGAAAGTATGGTTTTGCCTTTGAGGGAAAGAAAGTGTTGATAGGATAAGTAGTTTATGGTACAGTTCACAGGTATGTGAACTGTAACTAGGAAACTTCAGATCTCTGTTTCTGTGATAGAGAGTATAGGTTTTCCAAAAGAATCTGTGGTATACTAGGAAGGGACATTGAAAATAGATTTGTCCAGAAAGGGAAACATACAACATGATTACTTTAAATGATTATCTTTACAGGGGAGATACGGTTTTAAAAATAATAAAAAATTATTCCACAGATTTAAGACATGCAGCAAAAAAGAACAACAATTCCATCGATCTGGTCCATGCAAACTTTTTGCTTCAGATGGAAGATTTGCTGATACATAACGATTTTTTGACTTCCCAGTCCCAAAGAATCCGGGAGTTTTATAAGCTTATGGCGGTGGAATATCCGTTTCTGGCATTTACTTTTAAAGGTAGGATCAAATCTCTCATTCGTGCGGAGAGTAAGTTTAACGGATACATTGTAAGCTATGTACATAGATATTATAAAGAAAACAATTGCTTTCCGGACTTGGTGGACTTAAAAAGCAGACTGAGTCAGCTACATGATCTGATTGCCTATCGTATTGTGGTAGCTCTTCCCAAGTGTCACTTAAAAGAGGGGCAAAACAGGGAAGAGGAAGAACTGAAGTATCTTTATGAAATTGCAAATCGGCTGCCGGATTTTCTGGAAGAGAGAGGGTTTTCCGTGGAAGTGACCGATGTGTGTAATGCAACCGAACACTCTATGCTGAATAAGGAAGTACGCCAGTATTACAGGGATTATGTGGAGCATCCAATGAAATCGGGATACCGTTCGCTGCATATTACCTTTTACGATAATATTGCAAGAAGTTACATTGAAGTGCAGCTTCGCACCAAGGATATGGACGATTATGCGGAAATTGGACCAGCCAACCATAGTGCCTATGAAGAAGAACAAAAAAGAGAACGGAAGATGCGGGCGTCTGTTCCGGTTGGGGAATACATTTATTTTGATGAGGCATATGAAAGGGGCATGCAACTGCAGGGGCTTGATTTAGCGAAACTGGATGTCAATATGTTTGCGGCAGCCAATAATTCCATGGTGAATGATGGATGTGGCCTGTATCGTGGAAGACTCATTCTGCCTTATGAACATTTATCCAGATTCCAAAATGATAGGATTGACTAAAACGTTAAGGTTGGTTCAAAGTTGAGTTTTTGAATGTTACAATCTGATGCGGTAAGTGAAAAAGGATTTTAAGTGTCGAAATGTTGTTTTTGCTTTGTGAAAGTGGTACAATCGAGACGGGGAATATTTACAAGGTGTCTATGCCTTGTAAATTAAGGCATTACCACAAATATATTCCATGGGTGTTTCGGAAATGCTGTTGTACACCCGTTATAGCTGCGCTTTAAGAACCTTGCAGCATTGACCAAATCTGCGCACGTTAGACTTTCATACGGTATTTTCAGTACCGAAAACACCTACCTGTGAACAGAACAAGAAGTGAACAAATAGAAAAACTGTAACTTGGATAAAGTGACAATTTTGGTAAACTGTGGTAAAATGCATATGTAAAAATACAAGTTAAAACAAATGAAAAATGGAGGGTGAAAAAGTGAGCAACGAGAATAAGACGTGTAAGGTACATTATACAGGTACATTTAACGACGGGTCAAAGTTTGATTCTTCTTATGACCGCGGAGAACCATTGGAGTTTGTCTGTGGTGCAGGTATGATGATCAAGGGATTTGATGCGGCAGTAAAGGATATGAAGGTTGGAGAAATCAAAGAGATTCATCTTATGCCGGAAGAAGCATATGATATGTCGGATCCGAATAATTTTATCACAGTGGAAATTAGTCAGTTGCCTGGGGCAGAGGATTTGAGTGTTGGACAGCAGGTATATTTGACAAATGCAGCAGGTCAGCCATTTCCTGTTAAGGTAACGGAAAAAGATGATACGAACATTACATTTGATGGGAATCATGAGATGGCTGGAAAAGAACTGAATTTTAAGATTGAGTTGGTAGAAGTCAGCGAGTAGGAGTAGGTGCAAATGATAAAACTACAGTATGTGCATCAGTAGATGGGGGAATTCATATGGCAAAGATTATGGTTACGGATGATGTGGGATTTATCCGAGGCATGCTGAAAGAGATTATGGAGGAAGCAGGACATGAGGTCGTTGAGGCATGCTCCGGAGAAGAACTGTTGGATTTATACGAACAGGATCATCCAGATATTATATTTTTAGATATTTTTATGTCAGATAATGGGATGGATACTATGGAAAGAATGCTGAAAAAGCATCCGGAGGCAAAGATTGTTATTTGCTCCGCTATAGGAGGTATGGAGTATGTAGCAAAAGAGGCAGTTCAGAAAGGTGCGGTTACTTGTATTCGTAAGCCATTTCGGGTGGACAGTGTATTAGATGCCATTCAGATGTGTCTCGAATAATGAAGATGAGCATGATAGAGTAAGGACCCAAAATAGAAAGAAAGGGAAGCGTACGATTTTCAATCGGGGGCTTCCCTTTCTTTTTGTTAAGCGAATATAAAATTGCATCATTTATTTATTTTGTATTTGCAGATGATGCAGATGATGCAAGACATCCCCATCAAACAGGTCGAGATTTTCCTAATTCTTACAGGGAAACTTCGTCTTATTTCGTAGGCTTAAAGTGTTTATGGAATGCAATAAGGAACAAAATAACAGCCAGTGTGGCAGAGCCATAGTCTGTCATAGGTTGCGCCAAAGCAAGTATTTCCGGTGTGTTGAAAATTGCATGGAAGCTAAAAAGCACAGGAATATAAATGAGCCCCTGGCGGCTAATATTTAAGATCAAGGCTGGTAAAGCTGCCCCCATGGCCTGAATGGCATTGATATACACGAACAGAACTCCCATGATCGGTCCGGAATAAATGTAGATTCTGGAAAATTGGAACCCGTAAGAGAAGGCTTCATCATTATCCAAAAAGGCACGAACCAGAAATTCTGCTCCGGAATAGCAAATGGTAGTCATAACCAGACTGATACCAATGGCAAGGATGGTTGAAAATTTTAAAACTGCCAGAAAGCGTTTTCGGTTTCGAGCTCCATAGCAATAGCCGAGCAAAGGCTGAATACCGATTCCAAGACCGATTAAAAGCATAACTACGATCATATTTACTTTGATGGCAACTCCAAGACCGGCAACTGCCATGTCGTTGTATTCTTTCATAAGATTATTCACAAGAATGTTGGAGAAACTCATCAAAACACTGTTTAAGGAAGCTGGAACACCGATCATCAGTACACTGGTGGCAATGCCGTTTCCGGCAAGATAATCTTTTGGAGAGATAGAAAGCAACTGACTTTTTTTCCATAAATGGTAAATATAAAAGCCTGCAGAAAATACATTTCCGAATACAGTTGCAATAGCGGCACCAGCTACATTCCAGTGCAATCCAAGAATGAGAACCGGATCTAGTACAATATTGATCACATTACCGATGATCATACCAAACATGGCAATTTGTGCCTGGCCTTCTGCACGAATAATATTACTGAAGGCATTACCAATGATCAGGAAAGGAATACCGATTCCTACGATGCTTAAATACTGGGATGCATATCCCATGGTATCAGAACTGGCACCGATCAGACTGCAGATCGGTTTTGCAAAGCAGATAACCAAAATGGCAGAAATGACACCAATGATAGTGCCTGTCCAAAAACAAAAGGACGAAGTCTGTTTTGCTTTTTGTGTCTGTCCTTCTCCCAGCATTCTGGCGATAAAAGAAGTTCCACCGATACCAAAAAGCATACCTACTGCCATAAATAACAAAAAGGCCGGGGTGGCAATAGAGACACCGGCAACCATATAAGCGTTTTTCGTCTGTCCGATAAAAAAAGTATCTGCAAGATTGTAAACCAATACCATTAACATACTGATAATGGAAGGAATCACATTGCTAAGGACTGCCTTTGGAACAGGCGCATTGGCAAAAATTTCAGTTGTATCAGTTTTCATTAATGATTTCCTCCGTTTCTATTTTTTGTAACCCTGTCATTTCCTTAAGCTATGAAGTTTTATGAAAGAGTTGGAATGTGAATGATCTTTTTTCAGATATAATCACATTCCAACCCATAAATAAGGATTTAGCGCTTAAGAAAATGATATGGCTTCACAATATTCATAGGATAAATACTCCAACACATTTTTTTAACACAAACTGAGCGAAAATGCAAGAAAAAAATGGAACAAGTGGGTGTTATGAAGTGGGAAACATGACGAAGAATAAAAGAGGGAGGTTGAAAGAATGATAGAAGTAAAGAATATAACAAAAAGTTTTGTGTCACCAAAGAAGTACCCTGGATTAAAGGGTACCATCAAGGGATTGTTTTCCCGTGAAAAGGTGGAAAAAGTAGCGGTGGACAATATTTCATTTTCCATTGGAGAAGGGGAAATTGTCGGTTACATAGGAAGTAATGGAGCAGGAAAATCTACTACCATAAAAATGATGACAGGTATTTTGGTGCCAACCAAGGGAAGTTGTACGGTAAAAGGTATCGATCCTTGCAAAAATAGAAGTCGGAATGCCAAAAATATTGGTGTGGTATTTGGTCAGAGAACCCAGTTGTGGTGGGATTTGCCATTGAGTGAATCCTTTACTATTTTAAAAGAGATTTATGATGTTCCACAAAAGGAATACGAAGAGAGAATGCAATTTTTAAATGAGGTATTAGGATTGGATGAATTTTTCGACCGTCCGGTTCGGACCTTGTCCCTGGGGCAGAGGATGCGTGCGGATTTGGGAGCTGCCTTGCTCCATAATCCAAGTGTACTGTATCTGGATGAGCCTACCATTGGTCTGGATGTGATCGTAAAGGAGAACATTCGTAAGGCGATCAAAGAAATCAATGAAAAATATCACACCACGGTTATTTTGACCACCCACGATATTGGAGATATCGAAGAATTGTGCAACCGTATCATTATCATTGATAAAGGAAAGAAGATTTATGATGGCTCTTTGGAACAGTTGAAAGAGACCTATGGAACGAAACGCTCCATTTCTATGGAAATCCGTCAGTATGACAAAGTAAAACAGATGGATCTTTCAAAACTATTGCAGGTGAAGGAAGAGGATTTTGATACCGAATATGCTTCCGAAAAAAGTATCTTTCGTATTACCTTTGATAAACAAAAGCTGCAGGTGCCACAGATTTTGTCTGTTATGATGGAACAGGTAGAAGTGAAAGATGTGCAGATTGAAGAAACGAAGCTGGAAGAAATTGTGAAACAAATTTATAGAGAAGGCTTTGACAGTGGGGAGGCGAGCATGTGAGAAAACATTGTAGAATCTATTTGCCCTTTGCAAGTAACGAGTTAAAACGACAGATGGCGTATAAGGGTGCCTTCTATTTATTTCTGTTTATCAGTCTGTTTGGCTCCTTTATCAGTTACTATTTGTGGAAGGCCATTTATGGAAGTACCCAACAGGCAACCATTGGAGGATTGACACAAAATGAGATGATCGTTTATGTGTTTATGGTGTATGTTACTTCGTCGGTGGTTACCATTTCTCTGGCAGATTGGGTCAGTGAGGATGTGGTAAAGGGCACGGTAGCCATGAACCTGATAAAGCCCATTGATTATCGTTTGAGTTTAGTCTGGAGGGCAGCTGGTCAGATGGTGTATCGCTTTTTTTTACCGGGAGTTTTTGTGTGGATCGGAATGGAAGTTTACAAAGTAAAGGTACTGGAGATGCCAATGATCAGCATATCCAGGGTGATACTATTTATGGTCAGCTGTATCATGAGCTTTTTGATCTACGTATTATTTGACTTTTGCTTTGGTATGATAGCATTTTTTACCACTTACATATTTGGTATGTTATTGGCAAAAGAAGCTCTGTTAAGTTTTCTTATGGGACAATTGATCCCACTTAGTATGTTTCCGGAATGGGCTCAGAGAATATTTGATTATCTGCCATTTGCATCCATGGTGTATACACCGGTTATGATCTATCTTGGAAAATATTCAGGAGCAGATTTGGCGTTTGTCATGGGAAAACAGCTTGTCTGGGTGGTATTTTTGTATGGACTGGGAAGTCTGATCTGGAAAAAGGTAACGAAGCGATTGGTTGTTTTAGGAGGTTGAGAAAGGAGGGGATCCCATGCATACATTAAAAAGATATGCTCGTCTGTATCGAGTATTGATCACACAGTTTATTAAAGGAATCCTGCAGTCTAAAGTGGACTTTCTCATGGGACTGTTTGGATTTTTCTTTACACAGATTTTAGGAATTGCCTTTCTGTATCTGGTGTTTCAGCAAATACCGGATTTACAGGGATGGACATTGGAGCAACTGATTTTTATTTATGGATTTGCCCAGATTCCAAGAGGAATCGATCATTTGCTGACCGATAACATATGGATGATTGCTTGGCGAATGGTGCTCTCCGGTGATTTTGACCGCTATATGCTAAGACCCATGAATTTATTTTTTCAGGTGATTGCAGAAAAATTGCAGCCGGATGCGCTGGGAGAATTGTTGGTGGGAACGATTTTATTGGTGATTTCCATACGAAAGGGCATTGTCTTTACGGACGGAACACATATCGTCTTATTCGTTCTTTCGGTAATTGCAGGTGCCATCATCTATACTTCCATTAAATTGTTTTTTGCGTCCCTTTCTTTTTGGGTTAAGATCAGCGGACCATTTTTACAAACTGCTTATGAGATGTCAGATTTTGCCAAGTATCCTACCGAAATCTATGCGAAAGGAATTCGTTTTGTGATCACCTGGGTGATACCTTTTGCATTTGTGGCGTATTTACCGGCCAGTTATTTTTTGAAGGCAGAAGTGTCACCAATGATCATTGGGATTGAGTGGATGATTGCCATTTTATTCTGGATCGTGGCATATACAACTTTTGGTATTGGTACCAGAAAATATGAGAGTGCCGGAAATTAGGGATTTTTAGGCTGGACAATTTATTCATGTCCAGCTTAATCTTTTCCTCTACAGGAGCAATCTTAGTGCGAAGCACGGAACTGGGCAGTAGCTCTCATCCAATCACTGTTCGCTTAGGCTTCAGTTCTTGGGAGAGTTCTGAATAGATTCGTAAAAAGAAAAAAGAAAGGAAAAACGCATGAAAAGGAAAAATTGGAAAAGGATATTTTTGGGAGTAGTAGGAGGAATAGCAATGCTTGCTATGTTTCCACATCAGGATGTTCTGGCAAAAAATGAAAGAAATAATTATGTCAGAGAAGAGAACAAAAAAGAGAATAAGGAAGCAAAAACGGAAAAAGGGTTGTTTCATGCAGAGGCGTCCCTACAGAGGGATGCAAGGGAAGAAGGTTACCGAACGGTAGATGTGACCGCTGAGAATGTGCCGGTCTCTACCATGTCTGGGTATAAGGACATGGATTATAGTTTTTTAAAATCCTTTCAATATGGAAAACATTACGATGGGAAAATTACCGCCAAAATTATTACTGCGGTGGATATGATTGCCTGTGAGGATATTCGCGTGAAAGCAAATGCAATTATCCGAACGGGTGGATATTATGAGGCGGGAGATGGTGGTTCAGGAATCTATGAGATTACAGAGAAAGCAGAGGCTGGCTCGATTTTGCTAGAGAACGGACTGTATGCCACTCTTAGACCGGATGTAGTAGAAATCGATGGGAAAAAATGGGCCATTGTAAGTGCGAACCAGTTTGGGGTCTGCAGGGATGGCAGTGAGTCAGCCAATGCTGCCATTTCACAAACGGTAGCGGCGGCAAATGCAGCTGCAGGATTAGAACAAGTGGATCGTGCAATCGCTTATTTCCCGGAAGGAGAATACAAATGTACCACGGAAGTACAGTTTAATGCCACTTGTGTCAATATAGTAGGCGACGGGGATGGCACGGTCTTCTTTACGGATAATGATTACAGCACCTGGTGGGAGTTTTTCATGTGGGCGTGTGGTGCAAAAGATCTCTACATAGGGAATTTCAAGGTGGAAGCCAGGGAAGTGGACATGTCAAAATACTATCGACAGTTTGTGTTTGTAGACTGTGACAATGTTTACATGTATCAGGTGAAGATGGTTGTACCGCAGGAAGCATTTTCTATGGATTACTTTGTGGACAAGCAATATACAAACCTTACTTTCTACTCGGGCAATAAAAATATGACCGTGGACAGCTGCTATATGGAGCAGATGTGTTCCACCTATCGTGGAGCAAACCTGGGGATTCTGGATTTTTATTGTCGTGGCGAGGAAAATATTACCATTATGAACTGTGAGATGCATGACAACGCCAGAGATGAGCAGACCGGCATTTTTACCGGCAATACCAATCGGGATGCTTCCTTTATTAAAAATGTGTATTACATTAACAATGATGTAAATATCTATACACCATTGGATAAAAATGCGGCCGGTGGACACCGAACCATGTGTTTTACGGTGGCTTACAATATGTCAAAGAATATCGAGAATATTCGCATTGCCGGAAATCATTTTAAGTGCGAGACAGATTCTAAGTTTATGACGTTTGGAAATGTAGAGAATTGCGTAGTGGAGAATAATATAATAGAGGCTGATTGTACTTCGAACCTGGGAAGTTATGTTTTCGAGGGAGGAGCCATGCAGTATGGAGATGTGAAAATCCGTAACAATGAGATTTACATTACCAGAGAAGGAAAAGGTTCGATTTGTAGTGGAGAATTGGAGTTTACCGGAAACAGAGTGGTGGCAGATGCACCGATCGGAAGCGTGATGTATCAGGAAGGTACGGTGGAAAACAATACATTTGTCACTTTCAGAAACTTTTCGAACCTTGCCAATAATAGTGCCGTAATTCGAAATAACCGTGTGGATGCCTATGGTGGATTCGGTGGATTTTTATTAGTTGGTGGCAATAAGGAGTATACTGCCCATACTGCATACATACAGAATAATTACATTAACGATTACCGTAGAAGAGAGTTGCTCGATTACAAAACCCCTTTTGAATCGGTAGGAACCATGCGGGGAAGTTATACGGCAGAGATGGAAGTGACGGGAAATCAGTATTATTCACCGAATATGTATCTCTCCGATGGAAAAGGAACACAGGTTGCCAGAGGGTTGTTCTATTCCAATGGAACAAACAATATGGAAAAAGTTACGATTGCAGATAATATATTCCAGCAGATTGATGGATATCGGATTTTTGGAAGTTCGATTCATAATGTAAGTACCTGGAGCAACAATACCATTTTGCCTTACAATGAGTTTAAACCGGAAGAACAATTATATAAGCAAGTGAGCATAACGAAAAATGGAGAGGACGTAAAAGAAATTTACACTACAGAGGATCAGGTTGCCCTGGATACTAATGTGGCAGAGGAAGATGCCAATTGGTACACCTCGATCCAGTCGATTGCCACAGTGGATAAAGGTGTGGTTACAAGAAAACAATATGGAGAAGTGGATGTATTTTTGGCTCCTTCGGATGGCAGTGTCAATGTGAGTGGTTCTGCATTGTACGCAAAATGTACCGTTCATTTTCAGAAGCAGGCTGCTACCGGAATTCAGATGCAGACCAATAACCTGACTCTGCAGCCGGGAAAGAAAAAAGTAGTTGTATATACGGTAACACCAAAGGATAAAGTATCACAGAAATTATTGTGGTCCTCTTCCAATGAAGAGGTGGCAACGGTAAGCCAGGATGGAATCATTGAAGCCCTTGCAGAAGGCATTGCTACCATTACTGCAAGGACTGATGATGGAAGCAATTTGGAAGAAAAGATTACGGTAAACGTAGCTCCATTGACCGTAAAAAAAATAGATCTGAATACAACCGTTTGGGATAACGATCAGGCAGGGCTGAAGATTGGAGACAAAAAGCAGTTTTCCGTAGCCTCCTATACACCTGCGGATGCTACAAACAAGGGAATTTCCAGATGGGAAAGCACAAATGAGAAGGTGGTAACGGTAGATGAGAATGGAATGGCAACTGTAGTTGGTGGGGGCCATGCAGAGATTCGTGGATATTCTATGGATGAATACTGCTATGGAAGCTGTACCGTATGGGTAAATCCGGAACCAATTCAAAATTTACAGCAAAGCCATACGAATAACTCCTTTACTTTGACCTGGGATCCGCAGGAAGGCGTGGATGGATATCGGGTGTTCCGATATGAGGAAGAGAAACAAGAATGGGTGGTGAAGACAGAACAGAAGGGAACTTCCTATACCGTATATGCAAGCTCTGTTGGAGGCTATGCGGATCCGGACACGGAATACAAAATGGCAGTAGCTGCATACAGTAAGAGAAGAAATCCTGCAAAATATAATGAGTATATTTATTACGAGAATAGGAGTACCACCATCAGTTTCCGTACCTACAAAGATAAAGTGGTGACCAATTTTGGGTACGAAGTACCTTATACAATGGGTCTCTCTGTAGGGAAAAGTACTACATTTTCCGTACATGTAGACAAAGATAAGGTTGCCTGGGAGATTGCAGATCCTTCTATCGCAACGGTAGAAGATATTTCTCAAGGTGGATCTCCAAAACTTCAGATAACCGGAGTGAAGGAAGGGTTTACCTGTTTGACATTGAAAGCTCTGGACGAGATGGGATATGAACAAAAAATACCCATTTATATCCATGACTTCGAAACCTTTGATTTAGAATTGGAAGGGGGAATCAAATCCATTACCGCCAAGTGGCAGGTAGAACGTTTGGACGAGATAAGCGGTTTCCGCTTTATTCGAAGCTGGGTGATTGCAGATGCAGGAATTGACATTCCGATTTCAGAAATTTCCACTCATACAGTGGATGGAAAAACCCAGTGCAGCTATACCTTTGAAGGTCTTAAAAATAACACTGCTTATGGTCTGGTAGTAAAGCCCTATATTACAAAGGAAGAGGTACATTATAGTGGTGGTGGCAGTAAAAAAGTAATCGCAAATACGGTGGAATATGTGAATATCGAAGATATTCAGATGGATTCGGTCATTTGGTTGAAGAAGGGAGAGCAGAAGGAAATATCACTTTTGGTTACTCCGGGAAATGCCACAGAGCCAAACTTAAACTATAAGATTTATGATAGGAAGATAGCGGCTGTAGTTGCCACAGGGGCTACCGTAAATTCTATGGCAAGTGTAGTCGTAGAGGGAAAAGCAGTAGGAGCCACAGAACTTTCGGCCATAGCCTGTGATGATCAGGTATGCTCTGTAACGGGGATGCTTGTAGTGTTGCCGGAAGCCACGGTTACAGGACTACAGGGTATTTGTACGAAAGAGCAGGTAGAGCTTAACTGGAACAACATACAGGAACCGGTTGGGTATCGAATTTATCGTAGAAAAGCACAGGAAGAGCAGTGGACGCATTTGGGAGATACAAAGGAAAATTCCTATGTAGATTCCTTTGCACAGAAAAATACGGAATATGTCTATAAAGTGGTATTGTGCGTCATGGACACCGACCGGGAATTGTGGGAGGGGGATTCCTACGCTGAGGTTGCGGTCAGTACCGAAGCACTGCTGGTAGAACACCCCACACCTGCACCATCAAATGTTCCGGGTTCAGAGGAAAATGGGAATGAGGAAAATCCAACAGGAACTGGAACACAGGCACCAACCTTAAGTTCCGGGCAGAATACTGGAGAGGTTTCGGTGGCTTCCATAGAAAGTGGAACAAACGGAGCAGATCATACGATCCAAACAAAAGCAGGAACCGTACAGGCACCAAAGAATTTTAAGGTAAAGAAAGAAACAAAGCACACAATTACTTTGCAGTGGAAATCCGTAAAGGGAGTCAGTGGCTATGAGCTTTATGAATATAAAAATAAAAAGTGGAAAAAGAGAAAGAGCCTGACGGCTGCCAAAACAAAGGTTACCATTAAGAATTGCAAACCAGGAAGGAAATACATCTTCCGACTGAGAAGTGTGCAATCTTCTTCAGATGGAATGTGTTACAGTAAGATGAAAAAGTGTGTGGCGAAGACGAAAAAATAAATCTGGCCATAAAAATATACTCCAAACTGACCATTTTCATAAGGTTAGTTTGGGGTATAATACACATAGGATCCGGACGTCAAAAGTCTATATTTATTATTCTTTGCATTTGCAGATGATGTATGTGCCAGACATCCTCATTAAACACGCGGATTTTGCCCATTTCTCACTACTGATCAAACAGAGCTCCTACATATGGGCATAGTCGCAAATTGAGCAAAGTTATTCTATTTGCTTGGGGGGGTTTGTCATGTACATCATTAACTAAGAGATGGTCTTTTGGCATCGTAATCTACATAGAAAAAAGACAGGAGATGAAGAGATGGTCAGTGATTTTTCTGAATTTAAAAAGATTGATATGCATTCCCATGTGGGTGTCTGGGGTTCTCCATTTCATATAAATATAAATATAAATGAAGCTTCCCTTATGGAACACATGAAAGAATACAATGTGGAGAAGACTTTGTTAACAGGTTCCAGTGCAGAGAACAATCAGGATGCTTATGAAGTCTGTCAAAAACATCCGGATCAGCTGATTCCCATTGCATGGATCAACTGTGCCAAGGGACAGGCAGCCTATGATGAATTAGAGATGCGACTGAAGGAACAGAATTTCAAGGGTGGAAAATTGCAGTCTTTGTTTGATGGGTACGCAGTAGATTCACCGGTGGTAGATCCGGTAGCAGAAATTTGTGAGGCACATGGAGTGCCATTGTTTGTGCATTCCGGTCATGAACCCTTTGCGTTGCCTTGGCAGATTGGATTGTTAGCGGAAAGACATCCGAAACTGAAAATCTGTATGTTACATATGGGACATGGCCATGGAATTTATGTAGATGCCGCATTACAGATGGCTAAGAGATATCCGAACATCTGGCTGGAAACGTCGGGAACTTCCATGAGTGCACAGATTTATAATGCCTACAAAAATGTGGGTAAGGAGAAAGTTATGTTTGGATTGGACCATCCATTCCATGCACCTTCCGTGGAGATTCAGAAGATATTGGCATGTCCTTTGGAAAAGCAGGATTATGAACGTATCTTTTATGAAAATGCAAAGGCATTTATGGGAGAGTTACTCTCTGATTAAGCAATGAACAATTACAAAAATAGACGGAGGATGAAACAATGAATAAGAATACAAAGATTCAGGATGTTGTGTTAACTGGTATGATGGCGGCGTTGGTTTTCGTGGGAACCTATTTTTTGAAGGTGCCTACTCCAACGGGATACACCCATTTAGGAGATTGTATTATCATTGCCACAGTTTGCTTGTTTGGAACGAAAAAAGGAGTATTAGCCGGATCCATTGGAGCAGGATTGTCTGATTTGTTAGGCGGTTACATGATCTGGGTGGTTCCAACCATATTGATAAAAGGTCTTATGGCTTTTGTAATGGGCACAGTAGCCTATAAGCTGTTACCTAAGGTTAAGTTTAACTGGTTGATCGGTGCAGTTGCGGGTGGTATTGTACATACCGCAGGTTATACAATCGCAAACATTGTATTCTATGGATTGAAATCTGCTTTAGTGGAAATGGGAATCAATGCAATGCAGACCGTATGTGGAATTGTGTTTGGTGCAATTTTATATTCAGTTTTAAGAGCTGTGCCGGTATTTAAGAATATGAACGCTTCTGTTAAAGCTTAGTATAAGCGTGAATGCTATTGTTTGATGACAGTAGCAGGGTTTTATGACCAATAAAGAAAAGATTACAAAAGGTCTTCTATGATACATAGAAGACCTTTTTATGTGTATTAAATTGAACTTACAGTATCGCTAAATCATGTACAGATACCCAATCCTTTAATTCACGGATTTTGCTCCCCATGGTTCTCCTCTGGAGGAGCCATGATATTCGATGCGATGGAATTCATGAAATATGCTCCCCATGGTGCTCCTTCAGCGGAACCGTGATATTCGATGTGTCGGACAGCTAAAAATGCATTTTCACCGATAGAAGTGACGGAATCACTTTCGGTTCTGTTACAATATAGTATCTATTCAGAGGGTGCAATTCGTAAAATGCCAGATATACATAATGGCTAAAAATTTTTGTTTATGGCCGGACATTTCCCGGTGTGCACTTTCACACTAGGCTCAAAAAGACTTCGCCAAGTGTTCAATGCGTACTCATTACAACCTTATCGGCTATACCTGAGCATGTGCAACTTGTACCTTATCCGCAAGCGCAACTGTACAATTTGCACATACTCAGGTGCACCCTCTGAACAGTTACACAATATATTTATAATTCCGTTACGTATTGTTGAGCTAATACTATGAAATAAAAAAGTATTATTTTGCAACTTTATAAGGATGGAAGGATTTTGTCTGCGAGAAAGAAGGTCATGAAGGTGCAAAGGCACTGTAACAGAAGATTATCAGGATATCCTTGTCCATGACTACGAAAAAAACTTTTTATAATACAGTTAAAAAAATGCGATTCTGTAGTATAATGGGTGTATAAAAAATGCGATTCTGTAGAAAACTACGAAATCAAAAATTGCGATTTTGTTTGGAGGCAATTATGTTTAGAAGGAAAATTTATGAAAAACTGCTAGAGTGGAAGAAAGAGTCGGATGGAAAGACTGCACTTTTGGTAGAGGGAGCAAGACGTATAGGAAAATCTACAGTGGTAGAGGAATTTGGAAAAAACGAATATGAGAGTTATATATTAATTGATTTTGCCACTGCTTCAAAGACGGTTAAGGAATTGTTTGAGGATATATCAGATTTAGATTACTTATTTTTGCAATTACAGTTGCAGTATAGGGTAGATTTGCATGAAAGAAAATCGTTGATTATTTTTGATGAGGTTCAACTTTGTCCATTGGCAAGGCAGGCAATTAAATCATTGGTTAAAGATCATAGATATGACTATATTGAAACGGGTTCATTGATTTCAATTAAGAAGAATGTGCAGGATATTCTTATTCCAAGTGAAGAGAGAAAGATTGAAATGTATCCAATGGATTATGAAGAATTTCTGTGGGCAATTGGAGATAAGACGACGATTCCTCTTCTAAAAAAAATATTTCAAGCAGAGAAATCTGTGGGGGAACAGATGAATCGAAGACTACTGAGAGATTTTCGGTTGTATATGTTGGTCGGTGGTATGCCACAAGCAGTAAATGAGTATATAGAAACGAACAACTTTCGAAAAGTGGACGAGATTAAGAGAGATATATTGAACTTATATGAGGATGATTTCAAAAAGATAGATCCAACAGGTCGAGTTTCTCTTTTGTTTGATGGGATACCGGCACAGCTGAACAAAAATGCTTCAAGGTATCAGGTTTCCAGTGTCTTGGAAGGAGAAAGAGCAAATAGTATCCTTGAACTGATTGCTGAATTGAAGGATTCTAAAACTGTTCTAGTGTCCTACCATGCAAATGATCCAAATGTAGGAATGGCAAGTAATAAGGATTTAGAAAAGTTTAAGCTATTTCTATGTGATACAGGGCTGTTTGTAACGTTGATGTTTAAAGATAAAGATTTTACTGAGAATATCATTTATGATAAACTTTTGAATGATAAGTTGGGTGCTAACCTGGGATATCTTTATGAAAATGTGGTTGCACAAATTTTGACAGCCAATGGAAATGAACTTTTTTATTATACATTTATGAATGAGAAATCCAGACATAATTATGAAGTTGATTTTCTGCTGGCGAGAAAAAATAAGGTGTGTCCGCTGGAAATAAAGTCTTCCGGATATAAGGCACATAGATCTTTGGATGTATTTGGGAAGAAGTTCTCAAATCGGATACTAAAGAGATATCTAGTCTATACAAAAGATTTGAAGAAAGAGGAAGATATCATTTGGAAACAAAAGTATTTTGAAAGATAGCTAATATATTAGACATAGTATTACATAATGTGGTATTATGTATAATATATTAGCTATATTGTTCTGCGGGGGTTAAAAAATGAATCACTCTGGAAAGGGGAAGGAAAGTAAAATGAGAGAAGCATTAGTGTGGGAAACTCCGGAAGAAATGGATCAGGCATTGGCATATAGGGTAAAATTACTAAGGAAACGGAAGAAAATATCACAACAACAGTTAAGCATGAAATCCGGTGTTAGTTTGGGATCGATCAAGAGGTTTGAAGGAACTGGGCAGATTTCGTTACTTTCTCTTACAAAAATAGCGGTAGCACTGGATGTGGGAAGTGAAATCAGACAATTGTTTACAGATGTTCCATATAACAGTATAGAGGAGGTTATTAATGAAAATAGATAAATTGGAAGTGTTTTATCATGATCGAATAGTAGGTACGTTGGCTATGACAGCAGCAAAAAAAGTTAAAAGCGTTTTTTTGAGGAGATATTTCTTGCATTTTTGCTGAAAATATGGTAAGGTGATACAGAGTTTAAAGGCATTGAAGGAAAGAGTACTGTTTGAAATCATTCAGAGAGAGTGGCGGTTGGTGTGAGTCACTTATGAGGAAGAATAGGAAGACCACTCCCGAGTCGTCTTGGGGAAGAGTTTATCTTAGAAACAAGACCGTTAGGCAGCGTTAAAAGCCACAATGAAGAAAAATATAAGGTGGAACCGTGTAATAGATTTGCACCCTTAGTCATGTGAAAGCATGATTGAGGGTGCAATTTTTACATTAATTATGATTCCCAATGCCGGAGTAGATTAATATAAAGGAGAATAGAAAATGGTAGATTTCAAAGAAGAAGAATCATTAAAAACACTGAACCACTCTTGTGCCCATGTGTTGGCGCAGGCAGTGAAGCATTTGTATCCACAGGCAAAGTTCTGGGTAGGACCGGTAGTATCAGAAGGATTTTACTATGACATTGATTTGGGAGAAGAAGTAATCCGTGACGAAGACTTGCAGAAGATTGAAAAAGAGATGAAGAAAGTCTGCAAGAGCGGAAAGAAGATCATGCGCCGTGAGATGTCAAAAGCAGAAGCTTTGGAATTCTTCAAAGAAGATGAGTATAAGTTAGACTTAATCTCGAACTTGGAAGATGGAGAGATTACCGTGTACGATCAGGGAGACTTTACCGATCTTTGTAGAGGACCTCATGTAGACAATGTTAAGCTTTGTAGATACTTTAAGTTAGTAAAGCATTCCGGTGTGTACTGGAAAGGTGATGCAAAAAATAAGGTATTGCAGAGAATTTATGGTGTATGTTTCCCTACTCCAGAAGAGTTAGAAGCACATTTACAGTTGTTAGAGGAAGCCAAAGAGCGTGACCATAGAAAAATCGGAAAAGATATGCAGTTATTCATGGTGGATGACCTGATTGGTAGAGGTCTTCCAATGTTCTTGCCAAAAGGATATACCGTATGGCAGGAATTAGAGAACTACATTAAAGAGAAGGAAAGAAAACTAGGATATCAGCATGTTATGACACCTTGTGTAGGTACGGTAAATCTTTACAAAACATCCGGACACTGGGATCATTACAAAGAGAACATGTTCCCTGCCATGGAAGTCGAGGGAGAGTCTTTTGTACTTCGTCCAATGAACTGTCCACATCACATGATGATTTATGCAAACCGTATGCATTCGTATAAAGATCTTCCGATTCGTATCGGCGAGATTGCACATGACTTCCGTTTCGAAGCAAGTGGTACCTTAAAGGGTATTGAAAGAGGAAGACATTTCTGTCAGAATGATGCACATTTGTTTGTAACACCAGACCAAATTAAAGAGGAATTCTCTAAGGTAGTGGATTTGATCTTTGATGTATACAAAGATTTCAATATTACCGATTATCGCTGTGTATTATCTCTTAGAGATCCGGAAGATACAGAGAAGTATCATCAGGATGATGAGATGTGGAATACAGCGGAGAACGCTTTGAGAGAGGTTATGAACGATTTGGGTATTCCATACACAGAGGAAATTGGTGAGGCAGCCTTCTATGGACCTAAGTTAGATGTAAATGTAAAACCAGCGGTAGGAAATGAATATACATTATCTACTTGTCAGTTAGACTTCTGTTTACCTGCTAAGTTTGATTTGGGGTATGTAGATAAGGACAGCACAAAACAGACACCGGTTGTACTTCATAGAGCAATCTTAGGATCTTTGGATCGTTTTATGGCATACATTTTAGAGGAGACAAAGGGAAATCTTCCATTGTGGCTTGCTCCAACTCAGGTAAAAGTATTGCCGGTTAAGAATGATGATGAAGAATTATTGGCATATGCAGAAGAAGTATACAAGATGTTAGAGGATGAAAACATCCGTGTAGAATTGGATGCCCGTTCCGAAAAGCTGGGATATCGTATGCGTGAAGGCCAGATGCAGAAAGTACCATACTTATTAGTTTTGGGTAACAACGAGAAAAACGACAAGACCGTTACTTATCGTTTACATGGAAAACAGGAGACTACAACAGTTTCTACAGAAGATTTTGTAGCATTGGTAAAAGATATGATTAAGAATAAGAACTTTGTAAAATAAGAGTTACGAGCCAAAAAGCAGGAGCGGTAACAGCCCATTGGAAGTTAGATCATCGGAGTTGTTATGGCTCCTGTTTCATTGAAGGAGAAAAAAGTGATTGAAATTAAGAATTTGACTAAGAAGTATGGAAAGAAGGTTGCCCTAAATGGCATATCTCTCCAGATTGAAAAAGGAATGTATGGGTTGTTAGGAAAGAATGGGGCAGGAAAGACAACCCTTATGAAAATATTGACCACCCTTAAGAAACCCTCTGGGGGAGAAGTTTACATAGAAGGCATATCCATAAAGCAAAAGAAGAAAATCCGGAAATGGATTGGATATGTGCCTCAGGAATTTTCCATGTATCCCAATTTTACCTGTTATGAGATGTTGGATTATTTGCTTTTGCTGGAAGGTGTGAAGGATAAATGGGAGAGGGATGACCGGATTTATGAAGCATTGGAAAGTGTAGACTTGCTGGAGCAGGTGAATTTTCGAGTGAGGGAATTGTCAGGCGGTATGAAACGAAGATTGGGAATTGCACAGGCAATTATGTCGGATCCGAAAGTGCTGATCGTAGATGAGCCCACGGTAGGTTTGGATCCGGAGTCCAGAGTGCATTTTCGTAATTTACTGCGAACTCTGGCAAATGACCGGATTGTATTGCTCTCTACCCATATTGTGGCAGACATTGAAAGTACTTGTGATCGAATCGGTATTTTACAGTCGGGTAATCTGATCTTTGATGGAGATAGCAATGAACTATTGCAATTGGCAAAAGGGCATGTGTGGAAGGTAGCATTTACAAAAGAACAATGGGAAAAAGAAATTGCGGACAATGGGAAGATTTTGCAGTCAGTCCAGTCCATTCGGGAGCAGGATGGAACCATTGTCATCCGTATGATTTCTCAAAATCAACCATGGTCCCATGCAGAGGAAACAGAACCTATGTTGGAAGATGCCTATTTATATGTGAGTGACCAAAATCGGACAGAAGAAAAAAGCAGAAGAGAGGGAAAAGCATGCAGACCTTAGGATTTGAATGGAGAATGATACGAAAACACAAGGTCTATTGGCTGTTTTGCCTATTTTTTGTGGCGTCTGTTTGTATGAGCCTTAGACCGTGGGAACTGGGAAAGAACATGGCACCTATGGACCAAGAACATTTTTGGGTGAGACAGATTATTGTGGATTCTCAGAAAAATGTTTTGAGAAACAGTAGCTTTGATGATACATTGATCGATTATAAGCTTGAGAAAACTTATCTGGATGTGTCCTTAAATAAGAATACGGAATTATACAAAGATAAGGACGGACTAAATACAATTTTGGAGGAACGACATCGGGTTCAACAGGAGATTGAACAGGCAGAAAACGCCAGAAGGATTCCGGTTTCTCCTGACCAGAGAAAACAATTGGAACGCATTGCTGCTATCTGCGCAGAACAATTGGAAAATGGAACTTACTCGGTGGGTCAATTAGCACGAATGGATACGGATTTGTTTCAAAAATTATCTTTGTCTACAGATATGCAAGAAATAGAGGAATTAAAGAGTGAGGCCGATCAGGTGATTGGTGGTAACAGTTACTATGGTAATCAGGCATATCGGGGTTATACATATTCGCAATTGTATTATGTAAAGATGAGTTACAATTGGGACTTTCAGCGCATCTATCGCCCATCCGGAGCATTTAAGGAACTGGATCAGACAGAAGCCCTTCGACGATATCAGGACTTGGTGTCCAAGTATTCTTATGATCAATTGTTTACAGGTTTTGTAATGGACCGAATAGGAATGTGTTATGGAGCCTGTATGATCGCAGTACTTTTGTGGATTTTTTATGAGTTGGTTACGGTAAATTTACAGGACATTTTGTACATGAAAATGCAATCCGATGTAGCTTATTTCTTTCAAAAGCTTGGGAGCATGTTGTTTGCTGCCATTCTACCTGGTTTGCTCTGTGTTACCCTGGTCAATGGGATTTTGAGTGCAAGGGCCAAAATGTTTGGCTATACCATGGATTTTCTTGAATTATATCAGGTGTTTTTTCTATGGATCATTCCAGAAATTTTACTATTCTTAAGCGTAGGAATGCTGTTGATCCTATACACGGAACAACCTTTTCCGCCTTTTGTATTGCAAGGATTGTGCTTTATGATTTCCTTCTTGATTCCATTTGGAATAAAGGGAGTATTTCCTGTTCTGCGTTTTGACTACATCGGACAACCGGAATTGTTGGAAACATTTCGTTGGAATATCTGGGAAAATCGATTGGGATATGTGATAGTTAGTATAGTTTGTATGATGCTTGTTTTAAGAAAATACAGGAAAAAACGAGGGGGAGAGGAACAGGAGAGGAAAAACAGAAGGAAAGAATGGAGAAAACAAAAGTATAAGAATACGATACTATATAGAAAACTTAATCAGTTACGGGAAGAGCGCAATGCCAGAGAATTGGATATGGATCGGAGTGTATTTACATACCAGATGCGTCTTGGGTATGGAAAAAGCTTCCTATATACATTTTGCGTAATTGCAGTTGCATTTGGACTCTGGTCACAGATGAATGGCCATGAGCTACAGGGAAATATGTTGTCATTGTTCCAGTGGAGCAGCGTGGTCATGCCCGCAGCTATGCTTATTCTGTGTAGTTATGTGGATTTTGTGGAAAATAAGGTAGAATGTCGGGACATTGTGTGGATAAAAGACCGTATTGGAGTACAATGGATCCGATTGCTTATGAATGCAGCAGGGATTTTTCTATTATGCTTATGTTTTGTCAGTTTAGTGGGAAAACTACCGGGAAAGGAAATTGCAGTAGTAACGGCCATGTGTTATGGGACAAGTATGATTCAATGGATTGGAAGCAGAACGAAAATTGGAATTGGAGGAGGCTGCGTACTAGGATTGTTGTCCGTATTCTTATATGGATTTGTAGCACTATAAGAGTTACTGTTCGGAGGTAGGTGTTTTCGATACCGAAAATATCGTATGGAAGTTTATTGTGTGCAGATTTGGGAAATTTTACATGCGAATCATTGCCAAAATCCGTTGCAGTTCACATATCTTTGAACTGTAATCTATAAGATATTTGGATATACTGAAAAGATAGAAAGGAAGTAGGAAACGATGGAAATAAAGACGGCAAAACGATTAGACCATTTTCAGACTGGAATATTTGCAGCGCTGAATGAGAAAAAGGAAGAATTTGAAAAAAGTGGAAGAAAAGTATATAACTTTTCGGTTGGTACACCGGATTTTCCGGTATTTCCACATATACAAGAGGCGTTGATGGAAGCTGCAAAGGATCCAGACAATTTTCACTATTCTTTGCAGGATCTTCCAGAAATGTTAGAAGCAGTGAAAGATTACTACAAAGACAGATTTCATGTGGAAGTATCCACAGAGGAGATTACATCGGTGAATGGTTCCCAGGAAGGAGTGGCTCATATAGGAATGGCGCTCTGTGATCCGGGAGATGTGGTGTTACTTCCTAATCCTGGGTACCCTGTTTTTGAGGTGGGGGCATATCTGGGAGCAGCGGAGTTGTATTTTTATGAATTAAGAGAAGAAAATGACTTTCTTCCTGACTTAAAGGCCATACCGGAGGATGTGGCAAAGAAAGCAAAATATATGATGGTTTCCTATCCCTATAATCCGGTTTGTGCAGTTGCACCGAAAGAATTTTATGAGGAATTGATCGCCTTTGCAAAAAAATATGAGATTATGATTATTCATGACAATGCATATTCAGATATCATTTACGATGGAGCTTACGGAGGTTCTTTTCTAGAGTATGAAGGCGCAAAGGAAGTGGGAGTAGAGTTTTTCTCTTTATCAAAGACATTTAATATGACAGGGGCTAGAGTATCTTATGTGGTAGGAAATAAAAAAATAGTGGATGCATTAAAACTGCTGAGAAGCCAGTATGATTTTGGAATGTTTTTGCCGATTCAGCATGCAGCCATTGCAGCCTTAAGAGGACCAAGAGATGGTGTGAAGGAGCAATGTGAGAAGTATCAAAAGAGAAGAGATGCTTTGTGTGGTGGATTAAGAGACATAGAATGGGAGGTAAGAGACAGCAAAGGAACCATGTTCGCTTGGGTAAAATTGCCAAGTAAGTATACTTCATCCCAGCAATTTTGTATGGAGTTATTGGAAAAGACAGGTGTACTTTGTACCCCTGGAGTTGCCTTTGGAACCATGGGTGAAGGGTATGTGCGTTTTGCATTGGTGCTCTCTGTGGAGGAAATCAAAGAAGCTCTGAAAAAAATAAAAGAAAGTGGAATGATATGATACCAGGGTCAAAAGGTCTGAACCCACATGAGCTTGCTCAATTGTGGGTGAATGTCCTTGGGACCCGTCAAACATGAGGAAGTAGCGATTTATGCAGTAAATCCCGCGAATTCCGAATGTTTGTAGAATTGCGGGAGCTGCTTGCAGCGTAGCAATTCGTAGGTGTCATTGGGTGTAAAATACTTTTTGAATCCAGCATCATGACATTGAAAGTGAACAGTTACAAAAAGGCTAGGAAAAACGTAAATTTGTGTGTATAATTGAAAAGGCGGTCTGTTTGGAAAAAGACAGAGCTTTGAATAAGATCAAAATCTAGGAAGAAACAGGAGGAAAAGAATATGAGAAAACAAATTCGATTGTTACTTGCAACAGCATTGATGGCAGTATGCCTTGTGGGATGTGGTCCTACAGAAAAATCAAATACAACGGATACTACAGGTGCACAGGAAACAGAAGCAGAGTCAGTAACGGAAGGACAGGAAGAAGTGGAACTTTTGTCTGGAACACATAAAGTGGAGATTGAAGTGCAGGACTATGGTACCATCAAATTAGACCTATATGCAGATACTGCACCAATTACTGTTACGAACTTTGTGAAACTTGCAAAGGAAGGGTTCTATGATGGACTTACTTTTCACCGTATCATCAATGGATTTATGATCCAGGGTGGAGATCCAAATGGAGATGGAACCGGTGGAGCAGAGCAGACCATCAAGGGAGAATTCTCCAACAACGGTGTAGAGAATCCAATCTCTCATAAACGAGGTGTGATTTCTATGGCAAGAGCCATGGATTTTGACGGAGCCAGCTCCCAGTTTTTTATCGTGCAGACAGACGCAACTTATTTGGATGGAGATTATGCGGCTTTTGGCGAAGTGACAGAAGGAATGGAAATCGTGGATAAAATCTGTGAAGAGACTCCGGTAACGGATGGAAATGGAACAACAGAAAAGGAAGATCAGCCAGTGATCACTACTATTCGCGTGGTGGAGTAGAATTGTTACTGTTTAGAGGGTGCAATTCGAAAAATGCCAGATATACAAGATAGCTAAAAGTTTTATTTATGGCTGGACATTTCCCGGTGTGCGCTTTCACACTAGGCTCAAAAAGATTGGGTATCTATAAAGTGTCGGAATAGAAAAATCCCCCACAAATGGCGGTAATACGCTGTTTGTGGGGGATTTTGTTCTTTATAAAAAATTCATTTTACTTGTCTGAAGTTTGCTTCATATAGTGCTGGCAAAAAATAAGGACAAATTCCTGTTGTTCCTTAGTCAATTGCTTGTACATTGCCAAGAGATTGATATCATCCTGAGTAATCTGTTCAAAAGGTAAGTCCGGCTTTGCATGTAAGAAGAAATTTCCCAGCTGTCGGACCTGATCCAAATCAATCACTTGAGCCACATGGTAAGAAGATTCATCTTGCAAATAGGATGTGGGACTGACATTTGCTTGTTTTTCTGTGATTTCCGGAATGGTACTTCGATTCACTAACACATCAATATTAATTTGATATAATTCGGAAAGTTTCAAGAGAATATCCAGACTTGGCGTACGACCGTCAACTTCGTACTGGGCATAACCGCCACGGGACATGTTTAAGTAGTGGCTGACATATTTCTGGGTATAATTATGCTTCAAACGTAATTCTTTTAATGTAAGCGCTAACAGTGGAGTTGACGCCATAATCATACACCTGCCTTTCAAAAATTGTAATCTTGTTGTATTTTAAATAGTTTTCTCTTAGAAATGATTAGTATTCATTATAGCAAGAAATGGGGAGGGAAAATTTGTTTTGTAATACTATGACACAAAAAGTTAAAAAAGATTTAATGTGTCGATTTATTGCCTTTGGATTGTAAAAGTCCTATAATGGAATTGGAAATAATTCACAGGAGGATAGGGGGGATTAATTCGACAAAAGAAAAGTATTTAATTTAACATAATCAAGAGTAGTTTGTAAGAGGGGGGTTATTCATGGGATTAAGAAAAAGCATAGTTAGAAATATGGCAATGTTAATTTTAAGCACTGCAATTGTCTGGCAGAATCTTCCGGAAAAAAACATTTTTGTGAAGGCATCGTCATATGATGTGGTTGGAACAATCGAATTAAACGAAGAAACTGATATTGAATACGGTAAAACGAGCTATTATAGATTCGTTTTACCAGAGGATGGAAGTGTTTGGGGCGTTGGAGCAATTTGTAAAGGTATAAATAAAGACATTATAGCGTATGCAAAAGAATATCCTGTTCGATTACCCAAAGGAGAATATTTTATTTGCAACACAAACTATAATTCTTCTACTGTTGAGATAAAATACAAACAAGCATCATCGACGGATGAGATTGAAGATAATGATACATTTGATACCGCAATGCTAATAGAACCAAATACTGCATATAAAGGAAATTTACAACTAACTACAACCGGAGTTACTGGTTTTTATGATCCTGTATATAGTAAGGATGTGGATATATATAAAGTTGTGCTGAACAAAAATGGTTCGATTAATATTAAACTTGATGCAGAAAATCAAAAAAGTTTTTATTATTATGATGGAGGAACAGGAATAAAAGAATTGTCAACAGAGTATTTGATTGAACTATATTCAGAAGATAAGGATATGAATGTAACGAAGATTTGCCAGTTGAGTGATTACAATTCAAATGAATTCCCGGTATTCTGCACGGTACCGTTTGCCAAAGGGAACGTATTATGTCAGTGTAAGTGGTGGAAGCCAGGCTTATGATTATTATAAATACGCCGACATCACCGACTACCAGCTCAAAGTCAATTACACTGCGGAATCTGCAGACCAGTATGAGCAGGAATACAACAACACCGTAGACACTGCAAATTCCATTTCCACCAACAGCACCTACACTGGAAATATTTCAGAGGATGCAGATGTGGATTACTTTAAATTTTCACTGGATAAAAAGAGCAAGGTAAAGTTAAAAACTACGGTCCCAAGACAGAGCACCGATAAGTTGTTTACTTTTGGCATTTACAAAAGCAACGGAACCTCCAAAGTGGCAGAGGTAAAGAGTGGCACCAATCCTACTGCCTATACCACGGAAAAAGAATTGGATCCGGGCGATTATTATGTGCTCGTGAAAAAGGGCGATGCAGATGTGGAATCGGAGGTTGACTACTCCATTCAGGTTATGGCAACCGATGCAAATGCAGCTGTTACCACACCAACTTCGGATCCATCAGGTTCTGGCACCAATGAAGATAACACAGGAGATATCCCAGAGGTTACAGGTCAGCCGGTTATAGATGATGACGACGATTACACCGGTGAAAGCGAGCCTGGAGCTGTGGCAACAAGAGCGCCATCCTATGACGATGACGAGTATGACTGGGAGGACAATGAGGAGGAAGAAAGTGAAGGACCGACACCACTTCCACCAATCTCAGACGGGGATTTGCCAAATGATACCGTTACAGCAGCACCGGCAGAAAATCCGGGTGTAGACGATACAGTCACAGCTATGCCAGCACCGGCTACAAATCAGCCAACACGTGTGACCAACGCACCAGCGGCAGGCACCAATGCACCGGCACCAGCTACAAACCAGCCAGCCCGTGTGACAACCGCACCATCATCAGTTACCAATGCACCTCAGTCAACTACATCCGTAACACGCCCAACCGCAAATGCAGCCACTACAACTGCACCAACTGCAAATAGCTCTGCTACAACCGCACCGACTACTGCAGCAACCGCAGCACCGACAGCGTCTGCTGCACCATCAGGATTGATTGATGAATTGCGAATGTATGCAGATGTGGAGAAGGATGAAGTACTTCGTGTAGGAGATAAATTCCAGGTATATGCAGAGGCAGTTCCCGATGAACTGAATGAAGATTTGGAAGTGATTTGGAGTAGTAGTGATGAAGATGTGGCAACGGTATCAAAGAAAGGTGAAGTTACCTGTAAAGAGGAAGGAACGGTAACCATTTTCGCTTCCACTACAGATGGAAGTAAGATTACAGTTTCTATGAATTTTACAATAGAGAGAGCATTGAGCAAGGTGAACACTCTGTCAAAGATTACCTTTACACAGGGCAAATTAACACCGAAATTTACCAAGTCAAAAACCAGCTATACATTGACCCTGAGCAAAAATATGTCCAGTACCATCATTGGTTACAAAAAGACAGATTCTGCAGCTACCGTAAAAATCAACGGAAGCAGCAATAGCACCTTAAGAGTGAAACTAAAACCGGGAAAAAGCAAAACCGTGAAAATCGCAGTAAAAGCAGAAAACGGAAATAGCAAGACCTATAAAATCAAAGTGAAGAGAAAACGCTAAATAAATGTGGTTCTCTTATAATATTTGGATTACAAGGAGCTGTCCCACGAAAATTCGTGGGCGGCTCCTTTTGTAGTAGAAACATGAGAATAATAAGTGTGCCTTAAAAAGTAAAAAATGACAAAAATCCGCACCCCCACTCAATCATAAATTAATCCTCCCACGTCATCTCGTCATAAGAAATTAACAACACATCACCAAATTCTTCCGCAAGCTTTCTGCAACCTTCTGTAAAGCCACTCTTTGAAAAAAGGATCAAAACATTTCTTTTATAATGAAATAATGTGCTTTGATGTTGCAAATCTTTTAGTTCGGCTTCGCCTACTTTTTCGTTTCTCCATTTACACTCTGCAAAAATCGCTTCATTTTCTTCATTGTCTGCGAGAATATCTATTTCTGTCTGTATTTTTTTTATGGGATCATTTCCCCACCAACGTCCTAAATCCGTAAAATCGATGGGGAGATTTCCTCTTAAATTCTTTTTCCAAAGATACTGTTTACATATTTCTTCAAACACAAATCCCATATACGCAGGAATCTGTGCTTTTATTCGCTGGAACACTCTATCCTTCGCTCCCTGTTCAATCAATGCAAAATTAGCAGGCACAAAGCGATACCAAAATTGAAACATAGTATCGGAAAGTTTGTAAATGGTTTTTTTTGTGTTTTTCGATTTGTAGGGATATTCTTTTTGAACGATTCCAAGTGACATTAATTTGCTCATGTAATTGCTTGTGGCACTTGTATCGTTTAAACCGGATACAACGGATATTTCTCCCATCTTTGTGGCACCTGTTGCAATGGACTTTATAATTGCATTGTAGTGCATTGGTTCACGACATTCCTGTTTTATGAGATTTCCCGGCTCCTCAAAAAGATATGCAGATGTGTCAAAAAAATTGTCTTTAATATTGTCTTCCATAGGTTTTTTATCATCTAATTTTGACATGTATAAAGGAATCCCTCCTGTTATACCATATGCCAATGCCAAATCCAATGTGGAAAAATTTTGATAATACTTTCTGCATTCTGAAAATGAAAAAGGGAGTACTTTCATCTGTCCTGTCCTTCTTCCGTATAAAGGACTCTGATATCCGAGCACCTGGTTTTCCATGAAGGAAAGAGAAGAACCACATAGTATGAGCATTAATTTGGAATTTAAAAATTTATGGTCAATATAGGATGCCAATAAAGAAGAGATTCCTTTATAACAATTGGCAAGGTATGGATACTCATCGATTACAAGTACGATTCGCTCTTTTTGGGCCAGCCTATATATATATTCAAATGCATCCTGAAAATTCTGGAATATTGTATTTATTTCCAGATCCGAAACTGCAGAGATTATACTGTTACTGAAGAGCTCTAAATTCTGTTTCTCATTGGAATCAATACCAGGATAAAAAATTGCCTTTTTCTCTTTTATAAATTCATTGATTAAAGTTGTTTTTCCTACCCGTCTTCGCCCATATATTACCATAAATTCAAAGGTATCTTTTTGATACATGTTTTCTAAAGCTCGAAGTTCTTTTTCTCGTCCAATAAACATTGTATTATCATCCTTTCGAAATTGCTAAACTATAATAAACTTATTTGTAAATAAGTTTATTATAGTTTAGTATATTATCCTATAAAACCCAAAACAAGTCAATCAGAATCTTGTTCGATGATAAATAGCCCAAGTCTACCTTTAATTTGCCTGCAGGTACTGTACTATTATTATGCACAGAAAGTATGGGCTTGAAAAAAGAAAAAACTGAGAGAAAATCTTTTGTTATCCAGCTGGGGCAAACATCAATGAATGAAAGCCCTTTTATTCAATCAATAGAGTTTGTAAAGTACAAGTTAATTAATATTCTCCTTGGTGGCCAGTTTGATAGGATTGTATAATGGTCCGTCAATTTTACCATGGGTCCAAGGATAAATAAGCTTCATAAAAAATTAAACAAGGCCCAATATGTTTTGGCAAAGGGAGGAAAGGTAACATTAAAGGCTACGATTTCTCCCACAAAAGCCAAAAAAGGGAACAAAGTAACCTGGAAATCCAGCAATAAGAAAATTGCTACAGTAAACGCAAAAGGCGTGGTAAAGGCCAAAGCCAAAAAAGGTACCGCAACTATCACTGCAAAGGCAGGAAAGAAAAAGGCTACCTGTAAGATTACCATTGGTACAGCAGTAAAGAAAGTGGAAGCCTCTGATGTAACAGTGACCGTAGGCGGTACACAAAATATTACTGCTACAGTGACACCGGAGAAGGCAACTATTAAGACGTTGCAATATAAGGTAAAGGATGCAAAGATTGCAACGGTCGATAAGGCAACGGGACTTGTGACCGGTGTGAGCGAAGGTAGTACACAGGTTACCATTTATGCAGCAGACTGTATGAAAGTGAAGAAGTCCATTAATATTACTGTGACAAAGCCGGCAACTGTTGTGCCTGCACCGGTAGCCACCGTATCCGGTAATGGGGTAACTACCAATGGGCCTGTAGCCACAGATGGGGCTGCACCGATAGCAACAGATGTGGTTGCACCTGTAGGAACAGATGGGGTTATACCGGTACAGACAGAGGCGTCACTTGTAACTACAGGACCAATTATCAATGATGAAATGGAGGAGAATACCCCAACTCCAGAGCCAACCCCTGCATTTTCTCTTCGCGTGGAGCAGGCTGAGGTTGAGTTGTCCGCCGGAGAAGAATATACACCGGACTTGATCTGGGAGCCGGAGGAGGTAGAGACAAAAGAGATCTTCTGGACAAGCAGTGACAGCAATGTAGCAACTTCTCTTGGAGACAATAAGATCCATGCATTCCAGCCGGGTACTACGGTGCTTACCGGAACTGCCAAAGCAGACAGTCGTGTGACAGTATCCATTGCGGTAACCGTAGTAGCAGGAGAGCTGGCAGAAAAGACGGTATTCGGAACAGAAGAATTACTGAGCACACTTGCCTCTGTATCCGGTAGTGCAGCTATTGTCCGATTGGAGACACAGGAAGAAAAAATTGTGATTCCGGAAGGAGAGTATTCCGATGTGACTTTGATCGTCAATGCACCAAAGGCAACCGTTACCAATAATGCCACTTTCAAGGATGTGTTAATCGAGGCCATTGCACAAGATACCTGGAAGGAAAAATCAGGAAATACCATCTATGTAAATGGTGAAAAGGGGCACATTATTACAAGTGGGGACAAAAAGCCATCTCTTGCTGTTTTGGGAAATGCCGATTCTGTTACTGTTGAGAACAATGGAAAGATTGCAGATCTTTTGATAGCCGAATCTGCAAAGGTTATGGTAAAGGGTGATTCCATTGCATACCGTGTTCCGGTACATATTTATGGCAGTAATACAAAAGTCAGTGCTTTCGTGCCATTGGATATTGAGTCCACCTCTACATTTGCCTTAACTGTAGGACCAAACGGGGAAGAGACTGCAGTTGTAGTAAAAGATGAGAAGGATATTCCAAAGGTAAACGGTATTGGTACCATTTCCATTTCCATAACAAAGACAGGTGAGAAGAAAACCGTCATTGCGGAAAATGATGGAAGTCTGGGCGAATTGCCGGTTACAGAAGTAAAAGGAAAAGTAATAAAGTTAGACGAAGAAACAGAAGATGGAACGGTGGGAGTTTCTGCAAAACTTTATCTGGTTCCATATACCATTGAAATGAATAATGACAATACATCTGTGTATCTGTCGAAGGAAGACACAAAAACGGTAAAATCAGAGGAAGATGGAACGTACAGCTTTTCTGATGTCATGCTGGGCAATTATGTATTGATCGTGGAGGCGGATGGATACCAGTTGGTAACCCAGAATGTATATGTGGGAAGTCTGTATATAGACAAGGTTTATGAGATGGATGACATTTTATTGTTAGATACTGATGGAGAGCCGGGAACAATTCAGGGAACCGTTGTGAATGTACAGGATAACCAGCCCATTGCAGGGATCCGTGTCATTCTTCGAAAGGGTATGAACAATATCACTTCCAATAAAGTGGCAGACGATACAACCGGTCCAGAAGGTAAATTTACCTTTAGTCAGGTTACACCGGGTCAGTACACGGTTCAGTTAGTGGATGATACTGAGAACTTTATGAAGAGCTACGAGAACATTTCCGTGTTGTCTGGTGGAACTTCTACAAAGACCATGTATATGTCAAAGAAATTAGATTCAGAAGCTGTTCGTTTTGTGTTGACCTGGGGCACCCAGGAAGAAGAAGCCAGTGCCGATCTGGATTTATATTTATATGGACCGGATACCTTTAATGGTTCTGAGTATTCCATTCATTTTGATGCCAGTGATTATTCGTATGCCATGCGTAAAAACGGAACGCTTTTATCGGATTACAGTGATGCAAAATTTGCAGATTTAGATGTGGATGATAAAGAATACGAAGGTCCGGAAACCATTACGGTAAGCAAACTGACCAAAGGAAAGTATAAATTATTTGTAAAAGACTTTTCCAATGCCGGCGCGGGAACGAAACTTACTGCTTCGAAACCGGTGATCAAAGTATATTCCGGAACTACCTTAAAGGACACCATTAAGATGACCGCAAAAAAAGGTGGTGTATGGTATGTAGGCGATTACAACGGAGAGACCGGTAAGTTTACTGTTGTGGACGAAGCCTCTAACGAAGAACCAAATGAATGTGTAAAGGCAAAGATCGGAACAGTGTTCAATAAGCTGACACAGTTTGAAATAGAAGATGCAGAGGCCTTTGCCAGATATCAGGCTACCTTGACCCAGGTGGAAAATACCTATCTGAAAGAGACAGATAAGGAAAAGTTAGAGCAGGATCTTGAAAAAGTAGAGAAGATACTAAAAGAGATTGAAGAAACCTTTATTCTAAAGGGTATTACCTGGAATGGAGGGGAGAGAAGCTATACCAGCTATTGTTCGGATCATTCGTTTGATTTCTACGGAGAATCTAATAAATTAGAGGATCTTAACATTGTGACTGGGGATCCGGATTCTACAATTACATGGAAAAGATGGAAAAATAACGAAGCCAGTGAAGATGATGATAGTGATAGTTGGTATTATAAGACCTATCAGATTAAGATTACCAGTAAAAAGCTTGGTCTCTCTACTCTGTATTATGTAGATTACTCTAAGATTAGAAAACCTGAGGTTATCAAGACTGTAGAATGGGTGAAAAGTGTAAAGGTTGACAAGGAGGCAGGTTGGAAGACTGAGATCAGTAATTCTTATAAGTACATAAAGATAGGTGGCTATGCTTCTGAATTACCTCGTGATCTGGAATATGTATTGATGGAAGGTGCAAGAATTAGAGAGATTACCTATCTGTCGGATTTGAAAGAAGACGACGAGTACTACTATGATTACAAAAATCGTAATTTGGTTGCAATTCTGCATTTAGAGGCACCGGACCAAGAATTAACAGCAGACTACAAGGTGTATTATTACCCAATCGGTGTGGAATTGAAAAGTGTATCGGTAGAGGATTGTGAAATTTATAAGCAATCTAGTCCTTATAGCGGTTACTGGGATAGTGTATCTAAAAACTTTGACTGGTATCTCTATGGATCCGAAAAGAAGATCGGCAAGACCATAACTGCTGAGGTAGAAGATGGCGCAAGTTATACCGTCTACTATCCGGATGAGGATTATTCGGACCAAAGCTCCTATATGACAAAACATGACATAAGCTTTACCAATAATGAAGTAGCCATCATTCATGTGACAAGAGACAATGGGGCATATCGAAACTATCATATTTACTATTCTCAGGACGACTCAGAAGCGCAGATCCTTGGGGTGTATGATCCAAACAATTTGTTTACAGGCTATAGTGAGACAACCCAGTCCATAAATGGAAACATGTCCTATGTAATTAAGATTAGTGGCGTGCGTTCCACGATTGGAAATACATTGCAGGTTGCCCTTTTGGACGGTGCCCAGGCAGAGATTGAGTATGCAACCGCTTCTGAAAGCTGGGAGATCTCTTCGGATGCCAAGATAACAGTGACGGCAGAAACCGGAGCACAGCGGATTTACTATATAGACTATAGCAAGAGTGCAATATCTACCAAGATTGCCAAGGTAGCAGTTGCAAATAATACCCTTTATAAATGCTATCTGTCCGGAACGACTATGTATGTGTATGGTGAGAATCAAACCATTGGTAAGCCGGAAGAGGTATCTGTTTCCTGTGTAGAGGGATATACTGCTGTCTATAAAGAAACGGGAGAAGAGGACGCAGGTAGTCCAAGTATAGTCGTGACCGAGACAGAAACTGGAGCAACACAGACCTATACGGTAAGCTACAAACAAGACAGGACAGGGCTGTATATTAAGAAGGTAAAGAGTGCTTCACGTGCATTCGCTTCCATCAGTATCAGCACAGCAAATAGCTATTACCCATCGTATGGGAATGATTACGAAACCATTCGTATCACAGGATATACAAAAGAAGCACCGGCTGACTTGGAGATTATTACCTATTCCAGCAAGAATACAGTTAAGGTTATATACGCCAAAGATGTAGATCCAGAATCAGAGGATGCTAAGGTGTGGGCAGATCGTTCCCAAAACTGTTTTGCAGAAGTTCAGGTTACCGACAAAAAAGGCAGAGAATTGAAGTATTTGGTTTACTACAATCAGGATACTACCAGGGCTTCGGTGTCGAAAGTAGAGGTAAGTGACAATGCCATTTGTCATAATGTGGTTTCAACAAGTACCGATTATGTTTATGAGGAAGGAAATCGCCAGAATAGATTAGACTTTTATCCGATTTATCTGGTTGGTGACAAACCTGCATTGGGAGATTCCTATAACATAAAATTGACAAAAGGTGCAAAGATTGCAAATGAAATCTCAGTAGACGATGACAACTGGAAATACGAGAAGACCGCAAGGGGAATCAGTTATACAAGCGCAAGTGGATATTATGGAGACATAAAATGTTATCCGGTAAAACGGTTTACGGTGGTATCCGAGGATGGAGAGGCAGAGAAGCATTATATGATTTATTACGGACAGGATTATTCGGGTGCTATAGTAAAGGATGTTACAGCAACCGATGGTTCTTTTGTAAAGATGAATGCTGATTCTGATACTTCTTTAGTAGCAATTAAAAATGATGGAAATAATGCGGGAACCCAATATGAAGAGGTACGCTATCTTGTGCTTCAGGGGGCAAAGGAAACCTATCAGAAAGACTTGTACAAATTTAAGTTTGGAGAAGGTGCGGAAATTATAGAATCCGTCTCTGTGGAGGAGGAAAGCTGGCCATATACTAATTCTTTGAGTCATAGTGTTTCTCTTTATGACGAAGAAGAGAATTACTGTGGCAGTGATTCTGTTACAGCACAACAGAGAATCGTGGTAGAGGCACCAAATGGGGCGAGAGAAACCTATGTGATTTTCTACCGGCAGTACAAAGAAGATGCGCGGGTGCTCGGCTTCAAGGATGAAGGCAATACCTTGTATAGTCCTGAAATAATAAGTTATAGTCACATGTCTAGATTAAAGAAAATTGTAGGACTAGACGAGGAGACAGGAGAAGAGGTAACAGAGGATGAATTGGTACACCAAATTTATATAGTAGGTGACAATAAAACACTGGGAGATACCTATAAATTGGAACTGTCAAAGGGTGCAAAGATTATTACAACACAGGATGTAGGAACAGAAAACGGCATAAACTATACATCAGATATGGAGATAAGTCGGAGTTATTGTATCGGCGAGGATTCTGAGTCGCTGTCAGTAGTGTGTAAAGCCACAAAGAGAGTGGAAGTACAGGGTGCAAATGGTGGTGTGCGCGTATATCTCATTTCTTATGGACAGGATTATTCAGATACTTTAGTACAGGATGTTATAGCAACGGATGGTTCTTTTGTAAAGATGAATGCTGATTCTGATACTTCTTTAGTATCAATTAAAAATGATGGAAATAATGCGGGAATCCAATCTGAAAAGGTACGGTATCTTGTGCTTCAGGGTGCAAAGGAAACCTATCAGAAAGACTTGTACAAATTCAAGTTTGGAGAAGGTACAGAAATTACAGAATCCATTTCTGTGGAGGATGAAAACTGGCCATATAATTCTGTGAGTAAAAATGTTAGCCTTTATGATGAGAACGGTAACTATTGTGGCAGTGAAGCTGTTACGGCACAACAGAGAATTGTGGTAAAGGCCCAAAATGGAGCAAGCGTGATTTATGTGATTTGCTACAGACAGTACAAAGAAGATGCCAAAGTAGATGGCATAAAAGATGAAAACAATACTTTGTATCATACGGAAATATCAAGTTATAAGACCACAGTGTATAAAATTGTGGGGAGAGACGAGAAGACCGGAAACCAGGAGACAGAGCGAGAGGAAGTCTACCCGATTTACATCGTAGGTGACAATAAGACATTGGGAGATACCTATGCATTGGAACTGGCAAAAGGAGCAAAAGTCGTGACCTCACAGGCAGTAGGAACAGAAAATGGCATAAACTATAAATATGGTATGGAGAAAAGTATAAACTATCGTATCGACGAGGATGCTGAATACTTGTCAGTAACATGTAAGGCCACAAAGAGAGTGGAAGTACAGGGAAAAGGAGGAATGCGAGTATACCTTATTTATTATGCTCAGGAAAAAAGTGGAGCACAAATAAAGGGAATAGAAGATGCAGACAATGTGGTTTTGTATCAGCAGAACCAAGGGTCCAGATACTTATGCTTTGATGACACCGACGAGGGAAAAATCTTCACGGAAGATTACTTTGTTGTAGGTAAAAATGATACATTGGGAAATGGGTTCACATTACAATTGCCAGATGGGGCTAAAGTTGTAGAACGAATGGAAAAAGGTGGGGAAGAATGGCCATTTTCTTCGGAAATGACCACCAGAGCTTATGTTTATAGTACATTTTTGGAACTTGAACTATATGGGATTGTCACAGTAGAAGCGAAAAATGGAGCCCAGAGAACCTATGGTATCTGGTATGCCAAAGGTTCGGAAGCGGACTTCCCCGCAACATCGGAAACAGAGTAAGAAGAAAAAGAATGACAAAAGAATAGAATAACGTAAGAAAAAGAGCATTGGCTGGTGGAACAGTCTTTTGGAGACATTCCACAGTCCATGCTCTTTTTATGTATCGTGTTTCCTGTAAAGCAGGCATGATTGTTTTATGAGAATTTGTAACAGTTCAGCCAGGGGCTGTCCTGTTACGAGAATTTTATTTTTTTTCGGTATTCCATTCTAACAGGAGTCCTGCCCAGGTAAGTCCCCCACCGAAGCCTGCCATGGCAATGAGATCGCCGTTCTTTAGCTTTCCGGAACGGTTCACTTCATCTAAAAGAATGGCAACGCTGGCAGCAGAGGTATTGCCGTAACGATCCAGGTTCATAGGGAACATGGACTCATCTGCATCCAGTCTTTTGGCAGCCGATTGCAGGATACGTTTGTTTGCCTGATGTAACAAGATCAGATCCAGATCATCCTTTGTATGTCCGGATTTTTCCAGTAAGTTATTTACAATAGCAGGAATTTTACGAACTGCAAATTTGAACACTTCCTGTCCATCCATATATACATAAGGGCTGGTTGGTTCCTGACTGGTATATGGATTGACCAAAGGTGCATTTCCACAAGTCAGTACCTCTCCTTTGGCACCATCGGCACCACCTTCTATGCAGATAATTCCTTTTTGGGAAGCGCCCATCACAGCCGCACCTGCACCGTCTCCGAACAATACACAGGTAGAACGGTCTGTCCAGTCCATAATTTTGGATAAAGTTTCCGCACCGATAACCAGTGCATATTTGATGAGACCGGATGCAATAAAAGCATGGGCGGTCTGTAACCCGTGCATAAAGCCGGAACAGGCTGCGTTAATCTCATAGCACATGGCATTTTTTGCTCCTAAGGCTGCCTGAACTTTACAGGCGGTATTTGGCATGGAACCGTCAGGAGTGAGAGTTGCTACTAATAATAAGTCAATTTGTTCCGGAAGAATTCCGGCATTTTCCAAAGCTTTTTGTCCTGCTTCGATGGATAACGTCTCTGTAGTTTCGTCTACAGCAATATGTCTGGTGCAGATACCGGTTCGATCCTGAATCCATTCGTCGCTAGTCTCAACAATTTGTGCCAAATCATTATTGGATACTACTTTTTTAGGCAGTGCACTGCCTGTTCCTAATATTGCAGATGTCATATATTTTACCACCATTTCTATATTATTTGTAACCGTTCAGCCATTATGTATATCTGGCATTTTGCGAATTGTTACCGTTCACAGGAATGGGAACGGTAACTGATTTGAGCAATGCTGCGTATGAAAAGTTGCCCAAATCTGCACACGGTAGATTTTTATACGGTATTCTCGATACCGAAAATACCTACCTGTGGACAGTGACTCCGAATTGCTCCCTCTGAATAGTTACAGTATTTCATTAATATGGGTTTGCATATGTACAGACCCTTTAATTTATACACAAAAAATAGGAAATACTTGCAAAAAAAATAAAAAGAAACAGGAAATATGGTATAATGGGTTTGTGTGAAAAGAGAAAAAGAAAGGACTGGTGGAGAAGATGGGGCAGATCGATTCGACCACAAAAGAAGAGTGGTATGAAAAAAAAGAAAGAGTCAGAAAGGCAGAATTTGAATATGAGAATCGGTTGTTTGCGCTGAAGAAAGCAAAGGACCAAATGAAAGATTTTGAATATCAAGTGATGCTGATCCTTGGTTTTTATATTGCTGCGGCACTGGTTGGGGTATGTGAGCCACAGCGGCTTTTTTTTCTGATAAAAAACCAAATGATCACCAGTTGTTTAGGCGGGGTAGTGGTGGTTCTTTTCAGTTTTTTCAGTATATGCGGAACCTATAATTTATGGAAGATCCGATTTGGATTTCGATACAAACCAATACGAAACGGGGTGAAAGAACGGGAAGAAGAACTGGCAGCATATGCAGCAGAGGTGAGCCGTTGTACTTATGCATTGGAAAATTTTGAAATGGAACATCATCTATTTGTGGAAGAGGATTGCCCGGAACCAGAGGACAAAGGGCAGATGCCAATACAGTTGATACAGCTTCGTCTGGAGAGACTGAAAAGAGAGCGGGCATCGAAAATACAGGAATTAGAAGAGTTAAATAAGGAAGAGGTAAAATTAAGAAAAAGAAAAGATCTTTCAGGGAAAGTATTGATTGGTACGGTAATTCTGGAGGTGATCTTGCTTTTTGCAACCATATTTAACCTTGGAAAGGTAGCAATGTTCTGGGGAATCTTGTTATGGATGGTCCCGGCCATTGGATGTTTGCCTGCCTTTTGTTTCTGGCTTATTGCATGTGGAGAATTGGCATTGGGAGATGAATTTATCCTGATTCGGTTGCTTCTTCCATATTTCTATGAAAATTCTGTCATAAAAAAACAGGAAAAAGCAGGGCAGGAACTGTTAGCCTATGAAAAGGAGTGTGCAAAATTAGAAAAACAATTAAATTTGTAATTGTACTGTGATTGTTCAGGTCCACAATAAATACATAAAATTTAATAAAATTTTGAAGAAAATAAAAAGAAAAGTTTGAATAATTCACAAAAAAAGAGAAAAAGAAAGTAAAGTGTAGAAAAATAAAAAGAAAGGGTGTATGATGTTAGAGTGTTGATTAGCTTTTTGTTCTTCCAATGGCGGAGGGATGGAGGGCTATTTCTTGTTTTGTGAGAAATATTTCGCAGAGCGAAAGAAGTTCACAGAAGACTTAAGTAGGAGGTGAAAAATCCATGGAAGAGTTTATCGATATGCTAAATGAGAGTTTGCAACCGGAGATCACGGACTTCTTTGGTATACAAATTTCCACGGCAATCGTAACTACTTGGGGAATCATGGCAGTACTTATGATTTTGACCTTGATTTTTGTGCGAAATCTAAAGGTGATACCCACTTCGAAGTCTCAGATCGTAGTTGAAATGTTGGTAAAGTTTATCAATGATTTCTTTATTGGTATTCTGGGAGAAGAGGGAAAGCAATATGTTCCATATCTGGGAACGGTATTGATCTATATCGTAGTGGCCAATATCAGTGGGATCTTTGGAGTAGTTCCGCCCACAAAGGATTTGAATGTCACGGCGGCTTTGGCGATCATGAGTATTATCTTGATTGAATTTTCAGGAATCCGCAAAAAAGGAATAAAGGGATGGCTAAAGAGCTTTATAGAGCCTATGCCAATCTTGCTTCCAATTAACATTCTGGAAGTGGGAATTCGTCCATTGTCCTTGTGTATGCGATTGTTTGGTAACGTGTTGGGAGCAGATTTGGTCATGTTGATGATCAAATTTATCTTACCGGCAGCAGTTCCAATGTTATTTAGTATGTATTTCGATTTCTTCGATGGTGCGATTCAGGCTTATGTATTTGTGTTCCTGACATCTTTATTTATGGCAGAAAAGATGGAGTCTGAGTAGTGAACCGAAGAGAAAAATGACACGCAGAAGCGTAGAAAAGAGGTAAGAGATATGGCATTAACAGCATTAGGAGCAGGATTAGCAGTATTAACAGGAATCGGAGCAGGTGTTGGTATCGGATTGGCAACATCAAAAGCGGCAGAGGCCATTGCAAGACAGCCGGAAGCCAATGGAGACATTAACAAAGCCTTGTTATTGGGATGTGCCCTTGCAGAAGCAACTGCAATTTACGGTTTCGTAGTAGCGATTCTGATTATTTTTGTTTTGAAATAATGGAACGTTTGAGAGACCTATGTAATGGAAGAACTAGATGCGTTATGCGGGCATAAAAGCAGCTGATTGTTCCATTGTATAGGGCGGGTTCGAAAACGTTACAGTAATAAACCAACATGGAAATTCGGTGGGAGTAAGCTTGGGGATTTTGCCCAGATGCAAGGTTCTACCGGCAGATAATAGTAAGATAAAAAGCATAGGAGCATAAGCTCAGAAAGAGGTAAGAATATGGCATTAACAGCATTAGGAGCAGGATTAGCAGTATTAACAGGAATCGGAGCAGGTGTTGGTATCGGATTAGCAACATCAAAAGCGGCAGAGGCCATCGCCAGACAGCCGGAAGCCAATGGAGATATCAATAAGGCATTGTTATTAGGATGTGCTCTTGCAGAGGCAACCGCTATTTACGGTTTCGTAGTAGCGATCTTGATCATTTTCGTATTGAAATAATGGAATGATACCAGGGGCAAAAGGTTTGAACCCGTATAGGTACATAGAAACAAAAAGGTAGCAAGATAAGAAAATAGATTGAGGTGAAAGAAATGTTGGCGATCAATATTATCAACTTAGGACCAATTACGATCACAAGTGACATTCTATTTACATTTTTGAATCTGATCGTTTTATTTTTATTCTTTCGATTTTTCTTGTTTAAGCCGGTCAATAAAATCTTAGATGAGAGACAGAAACTCATCGAGGATGAGATAGCAGAGGCAACGGAGAAAAAGAAAGAGGCAGAACAGCTTAAGACAGAGTATCAGGAAGCATTGGATACTGCAGAAGAGACATCTGTTCAGATTATCAAAGATGCAAAAGAACGTGCACAGATTGCTTACAATAAGAAAGTGGAAGAGTCACACGCAGAGGCAGGTCGTATTATGGAAGAGGCCAATCGTGCCATAGAACTGGAAAAGAAGAAGTCTATGGAGCAGGCACAGTCAGAAATTGCAGGTATTGCATTGTTGGCTGCCCAGAAAGTAATCCAGAAAAATGTGGATGAAGAGGATAATCAGAAATTAGTCAGTGACTTCTTACAAGAGGCAGGTGCATCAAAATGATAACCCAAAGAGCGATGAATTTTGCAGTAGTATTGATGGATCTTTCGTTACCGGTGAAAGACGTGGAAATGACCAATGCATTGTTGGAAGAAGCACCTGTGGTTGGAGAAGTTCTGGACAATCCTTTGGTGAAGGCAGAAGAAAAGGAACATGTAGTAAAGTCGCTTTTTCCGGAAGCTATGTGGAAATTTCTCAAGCTTTTGTGTAACCACGAAGCTATGAAAATCTGGACGGATATTTTTGAGGCATATGAATCGTTGCTGTGTGAGAAAACCAATCAGGTGAAAGCGCATCTGCGTTATGCCATGAAACTAAAGGACGAAGAGATCCAGCAGATAAAAGACATGATTTGTAAAAAATATAACAAAGCAGGAGTGATTTTGACAACTGAGGAGGATAAAAGTCTTATTGGAGGTATGGTCCTGACAGTGGGAAATACCGAATACGATAAGAGCGTCAAAGGCGCGATCTCAGAATTACAGAAGACTCTTGTTAGAAGGTAGGTGAAGAAATTGGCAGGCTTTAATCAGGATGAAATTATTTCCGTTCTTAAGAGTGAAATTGAAGATTTTGATTTAAAAACAGTAGTAAAAGAGACTGGTAGAGTAACAAATATTAGTGATGGTATTGTGACGGTATATGGCTTGGATGAAGCAATGTACGGTGAGCTTGTGGAATTTGAAACAGGAGTACGTGGTATGGTACAGAACCTGGAAATGAAGAGTATCAGCTGTGTATTGTTAGGTTCCGACTATGGCATCACAGAAGGCAGTAAAGTGGTTCGTACCAAAAAGAAAGCTGGTATCCCGGTTTCCGAAGGAATGCTTGGAAGAGTAGTAGATGCACTTGGTTCCCCAATTGACGGTAAGGGGGACATAGAAGCAGAAGCCTTTTACCCAATCGAACGGGAAGCAGCAGGTGTTTGTGAACGTAAGTCCGTTAGCACACCGTTGCAGACCGGTATCCTTGCAATTGACTCTATGTTCCCAATCGGTAGAGGACAGCGAGAATTGATCATTGGAGACCGTCAGACAGGTAAGACATCCATAGCAATTGATACCATTATCAATCAGAAGGGACAGGATGTAGTTTGTGTATATGTGGCAGTTGGCCAGAAGGCATCTACTGTTGCAAAGTTAGTGTCTACCTTAACAAAACACGGTGCAATGGATTATACGATCGTAGTAAACTCTACTGCCAGTGATCTTGCATCTTTACAGTATATTACTCCATATTCAGGGACTGCCATTGCAGAGTATTTTATGGAGAAAGGAAAAGATGTATTGATCGTATACGATGACCTTTCCAAGCACGCGGTGGCATATCGTACCATGTCATTGTTGCTGGAGCGTTCTCCGGGGCGTGAAGCATATCCAGGTGATGTATTCTATTTGCATTCCAGATTGTTGGAGCGTTCCTGCCGTATGGATGACGAGCACGGTGGAGGTTCCATTACAGCGCTTCCTATTATTGAGACTCAGGCAGGTGACGTGTCTGCATATATTCCGACAAATGTAATTTCCATTACAGATGGACAGATTTTCTTAGAGAGTGAATTGTTCTTTGCAGGACAGCGTCCGGCGGTAAATGTTGGTCTTTCCGTATCCCGTGTTGGTGGTGCTGCACAGACAAAAGCTATGAAGAAGGCTTCTGGAAGTTTGCGTATCGACCTTGCGCAGTATCGTGAAATGGAAGTATTTACACAGTTCAGTTCAGAACTGGATGCCAATACAAAGGAATTGCTTGACCATGGTAAGATTTTGATGCAGCTATTGAAACAGCCACTTACCAAACCATTATCTTTGCATGAGCAGGTCATCACTTTGGTTGCGGCAAATAATAAGCTTCTGTTGGGTGTGGATCCAAAAGAAGTGAAGAACTTTGTTACGGAGATGCTGAACTACTTTGAGGCAAAGCATGGAGCACTTGTGGAAGAGATTGAGACAGAGAAGGTGCTTACAGACGAGATGATCGGGCAGATCATAGAAGGTGTAAAAGCATTTAAGAAATAGTTTGGAGGCTTGATTATGGCAAATATGAGAGAAATCCGTAATAGGATCAAGGGTATACAGGATATTATGAAGATCACCAATGCCATGTACTTGATTTCGTCATCCAAATTAAAGAAGGCGAGAAAGTCTCTGCTTGCTACGGAACCTTATTTTGTGAAATTGCAGGAAACAATTCACGATATTTTGTTCTATGCGCCTCACATGCATCAGATCTACTTTGAGAGAAGAGAGGAAATTCCGGCTGAGGAACGTAAGGTTGGATATTTGGTAATTACAGCGGACAAGGGCCTTGCAGGTTCCTACAATCACAATGTAATCAAATTGGCAGAAGAGCAGATGGAGAAGCAGCCTTCTAAGCATACCATGTTGTTCGTAGTAGGGCAGGTTGGAAGACAGTTCTTTATGAGAAAAGGTGTGGATGTAGACTGTGAGTTTTTATATACGGCGCAGAATCCAACTATGTATCGTGCCAGAGATATTTCGGAGACAATCTTAAGAATGTACGAGTCAAGACAGTTGGATGATGTGTATGTGGTCTACACAAAGATGGTGACACCGATTAAGTCAGAACCGGTATGTGTGAAGGTATTGCCACTGGAACGTCGTAAGTTTGAGCGTCGGAAAGCCGGTGCATTGCATGCAAAATTTGAACCGTCACCGGAGGCAGTTATGAATCATTTGGTTCCAAACTACCTGAAAGGTCTAATTTACGGTTGTATGGTGGAGTCGTTCTCCAGTGAGCAGAATGACCGAATGATCGCCATGGAAGCGGCTACAAAGAGTGCCAAAGAAATGCTTCATGACTTAGACCTTATGTATAACCGTGCACGTCAGGGTGCGATTACACAGGAAATTACAGAAGTAGCTGCAGGTGCCAAGGCATTAAAAAAACAGAAACAATCCTAAAATAGAGCAGATAAGACACTGTGCAGGGAGGAGAGACACCCTTTGACTGCATGAGTGCATAGAAAAATGGGAAAGGAGATTCTACAAAGATGGAACATGGAAAAATTGTACAGGTTTTAGGTCCTGTAGTAGATGTAGAATTTGAAAGTGGAAAGCTCCCAATGATCCGAGATGCGCTGGAGGTTCAGATGAATGGAAAGCGTTTGGTAATGGAAGTTTCCAGTCATATAGGAAATAATATCGTTCGTTGTATCTTGCTTGCTTCCAGCGAAGGTCTTGCAAAAGGTATGGAAGTAACCGCAACCGGTTCTTGTATACAGGTGCCGGTAGGAGAACAGACCCTTGGTAGAATGTTTAATGTATTAGGAGACACGATCGATAACGGAGAACCGATCAAGGACGGTGAAAAGTGGGGAATTCATAGAAAACCTCCTACATTTGAGGACCAGAGTCCGGTAGTGGAAATCCTTGAGACCGGTATCAAAGTAATTGATCTTTTGGCACCTTATGCAAAGGGTGGAAAGATTGGTTTATTTGGTGGAGCTGGAGTAGGAAAGACCGTACTGATTCAGGAATTGATTCGAAATGTTGCTACAGAGCATGGTGGATATTCTATTTTTACCGGTGTAGGAGAGCGTTCCCGTGAAGGAAATGACCTTTGGCATGAGATGACAGATTCCGGTGTTATTAAGAAGACAGCCTTGGTGTTTGGTCAGATGAATGAGCCACCTGGAGCCCGTATGCGTGTGGCACAGACCGGTTTGACCATGGCAGAGTATTTCCGTGACCGTGCCAATCAGGACGTATTGTTGTTTATCGATAATATTTTCCGTTATGTGCAGGCAGGTTCGGAAGTGTCAGCGCTGTTGGGACGTATGCCTTCAGCCGTAGGATACCAGCCAACCCTGGCAAACGAGGTGGGTGAGTTGCAGGAACGTATTACTTCTACAAAGAATGGTTCCATCACATCCGTTCAGGCAGTCTATGTACCGGCAGATGATCTTACAGACCCTGCTCCTGCCAATACATTTGCTCATTTGGATGCCACTACGGTATTATCAAGAAAGATTGTAGAACAGGGTATTTATCCAGCAGTAGATCCTTTGGAATCCACTTCACGTATTTTGGAGCCGGATGTGGTTGGAGAAGAACATTATACTGTTGCCCGCCGTGTGCAGGAATTGCTTCAAAAATATAAGGAATTGCAGGATATTATAGCAATTCTTGGTATGGAAGAGTTGGACGAGGAAGATAAGATTGCAGTGTATCGTGCCAGAAAGGTTCAGAAATTCCTGTCTCAGCCATTCTTTGTAGGAGAGCAGTTTACCAGTATTCCGGGCCGATTTGTCAGTTTGCAGGATACTATCGCAGGCTTCAAGGCGATTTTGGATGGAGAGATGGATGAATATCCGGAGGCAGCATTTATGATGGCTGGTACCATCGATGATGTAAAGGAAAAAGCAAAGCAGATGGAAGCGGCAAAGTAAAAGGATGGTGGAAACATGGAAAAAACATTTCTATTGGAGATCATTGCCAGTGACCGTGTTTTTTTTACCGGTCAATGTGAAAGTCTGATTATTCCCGGTATCGATGGAGCACATGGAGTTTTAGCAAATCATGAGCGAACGGTTACCTGTCTGGCTGCAGGAGAGCTGAAGTATAAAATTGACGAGGAATGGAAGTATGCTGCCGTCAGTGACGGGTATGCAGAAATTTCGGGGGATCATGTGGTGATCATTGCGGATACGGTAGAGCGTCCGGAGGAGATTGATGTAAAGCGTGCCCAGGAAGCCAAGGAGCGTGCGGAAGAAAGGCTCCGTCAGAAACAGAGCATCAAAGAGTATTATCATACCCAGATCGCTTTGAATAAGGCAATGAATCGATTAAAAGTAAATCAGAGACACTTTAAGTAAGAGAGAATGGTTGTATTTCCCATACCGGTTTCTTTTTGCTATTTCAAGAGTAATAGCAGGAAGAAACAATGGTATGGGATTTTTTTGTAAACTTCTAATCGTTTTTGTGCTATACTAAGAGCAGTGGGAAGGTTACAGTAATACTAGGAAGGAGTGAGGGTATGGGTGTATATTTTAATCCCAATAATGGGAGTTTTACAAGTGATAAAAATAGTAAGATTTATGTGGATAAGACAGGACTATTAGAATACTTAAATGGTATTTTGGGAACGAATAGCAGATGCATCGCAGTAAGCCGTGCCAGACGTTTTGGGAAATCCCATGCTGCGGGAATGATCGATGCCTATTACAGTCGGGGTTGCGATTCTACCAATCTTTTTGAGAATACAAAGATTGCGAAAAACAGTGATTATAAGAATTATATGAATAAGTATAACGTGATCCATATCGATGTATCCTCATTTTGGGATTATTATAAAGATAATATTGTAGAGAAGATTGTGGAATATATATATAAAGATTTTAAAAAAGAATTTGGTGATGAACTGGATTATCAGGAGAATATCGGTTATGTGTTAATGTCAATTTATCAAAATACCAATATTCCCTTCGTCATTATCATTGATGAATGGGATTGTGTCATTCGAAACAGCAAGGATAAAGAATTAGTGCACAAATATCTGCAGTTTCTTCATTCCCTGTTTAAGTCAGAAGAATCGAAATCATTTTTAGCATTGGCATATATTACGGGAATTTTACCGATTAAGAAGATTAAGGACGAATCTGCACTGAATAATTTCAGGGAATATACCATGCTGAAATCAAAGCCAATCACAGAGTACTATGGATTTACAGAGAAGGAAGTAGGAGACCTATGTAAAGAGCATGATATGGATTTTGATACTGCAAAAGCTTGGTACAATGGATATCTGATCGATGGAAAACATATGTATAATCCCAATTCGGTAGTGCAAGCCATGATGGATCAGGATTTTGATTCTTTTTGGAGAAATACTTCCTCTTTTGCATCTATCAACACTTTTATTACGCTGAATTACGAAGGATTGAAGGATGATATTCTGAAAATGCTTGCCGGCGGGAAAGTTCGGGTGAATACCCTTGCCTTTCAAAATGATCTGTCTGAAATTCACTCCAAAGATGACGCATTAACCGCGCTAATCCATTTGGGGTATCTTGGATATGATGCGGATAGGAAAAGTGCATACATTCCTAACTATGAAGTTGCAACGGCTTTTGATGCGGCACTGCAGATTGGATCGTGGAGTGAGATCGCAAGGTCAATTTCCAAATGCGACGAATTGCTTTTAGAAACCATTGATGGAAATGCAGACAGAGTGGCAGAACTTATCGAACTGGCACATGAAACTTACACCTCCGTCTTAACCTACAATGATGAAAATTCCCTAAGCTGTGTGCTAACCATGGCGTACTTTACTGCACCTGCCTATTATGACATAATCCGCGAGCACCCTGCGGGAAAAGGCTATGCAGACTTTATCTTCAAACCGAGAGCCAATGCAGGTTGGAGACCAGCAATGGTAGTAGAACTAAAATATAACCAGTCCGCCGATACTGCAATCAAGCAGATCAAGGAAAAGCGATATCAGGGAGCCTTGTCTGGTTATCAGGATAAGATCCTTTTGGTAGGCGTGAATTATGATGCAGATGGGGAAGATAAGAAGAAGCATACCTGCGTGATCGAAGAGTGGACGGAAACCGCGGGCGAAACGGTTACATCTTAATTGATACAGATACAATAAATTACATTTTGTGTCATTTTGTATCTTTAACACAATTGTAACCAATCCCTTTCTTTTTTTGTATATACTAGAATGAGACGAAATTCTATGGGAAGATGGTAAAAATCCATCTTAGCACCGGTAGATAGCTACAGTTCACAGATATGAGAACTGTAGCTGCAGATACTCTTAATTATGAGGTTGCGACAGCTTGTGAGACGGTATTACAGCTTAGTGGGCAGAAGGAATTGTATAGGTTTGAATTTGCAAAGGAGAAGGGGTTGGTAATATGAATAGAGTGTGGAATAAGGTTCTGGTTTCTGTGGTGATCGCATCTCAGATTGCCATAGTTCTACCGTTAACGGAAGTGGCAAATGCCAATACAAAGAGTAGTGATGGTTTGGTAGACAATACTAGTAATGTATCCATTGTAAGTCAGGTAGATGGGGGTACAAATTCAAAAGAAGAGTATATCTTAGGGGATACAGTTAAAAATCAGGTTTATCTTGCAAAGAAAGCCACAAAAGCAACAAAGACAAAGATTCCAGTATATAAGGTATCAAAAGTAGATACAAAGACAGTAAATAGGGTACATAACAACTTGTTAGCCTACAAGCGTTTCAAGTTACAGATTAAAGCTTCAAGTAAGAAGAAAGCAAAAAAATTTATGAATACATTACAAAAGAAGGTAGCAGAGAAAAATGAATGGGGAATCTTATTCTCGTGCCTGGGATATGAAGATTGTGATAGAGCAGTAGACCAGCTTAAGATGACGAAAGTGAAATATGTAAAGTCAGGCAAGTGCTATACGGTTGAGTTTTATGCAGAAAATGGTAAATTTTATGATTATGCTATACAGACGGTTAAGAGGATGTGGAATTCTTCTTTGTACGGTAGTTTTGATGAGAATTGTGAAAGTAATGGAATGAGGATTTCGGATAAATTTAAATGGTACTCTGATGGTTATTGTGATAAGCAGATAGAGGGGGTAGAGTGGTCATTAATTAATTCAAAAATTTCTAATTCTAACCTAGAAGCTGCTACTATTGATAATATAATAAAATGGGGGAATCCATCTACTTTCAGACTGAGTGACATCTATAAAAGATTTCGTACTGGAGTAGGTGGATATGATAGATACCACTCTCAGGTGGGTTGCCACAATGTGTATACTGTTTCAGGAAATGTAGTGAAGATAGGCGATGAGTATGTTCATTCGAAGACGTGTGATGATTTTTGTAGAGCACATTTTGGCACTACTTGTAAATATCTAGAAAAGTACACAGATGAACAAATCGACAAAATAGCAACTATAAGTAGAGCAGGTAAAGACGTAATGCTATGGACTGGAGATGTAGTGAAAGCACAGGAGGGCATAGATATACCTGTGGTAGGACAGGGATTCTATGTTTGGGAGAATAAAGATAAGATAAATAACGATAAGATAAAATCTCATGATTGGGGGTGCGATTCGGAATGTAAGAATGGAGTCCACTCTGCAGGTTGTAATGAGAGGGCAAAGAAAGTGATGGGGTACACCATAGATGAATTAAAAGCCTTATCTTTTGAACAGTTAAGTACGATAGAGTATAATAAGCAAATAGATAATTATAATAAGCAAACAGATTGGTATGTTAAGTACAAAGAGCGTTGTAGAAAGTACATAGATTATGTTTATAATATGCCATATAACAAGTTAGATGGTTACACTAAGGCAGTTTGGTTGCTGCCAAAAGATTTTGCAGAGTATAATGATGAGAAAGAATGGAAGTGGTATTGGTGTTACTACGATACGGGTAACCACGCTTCGGATTTATTCAAAGTATGGAAGGATGGAAAGGTAGAAGGTGTTTGCTCTGACTTAGCAACTTGTTGTGCTATGTTAATGAAAGTAACAGGGATAGATATAAATGCACGCATAGTGGAAAATGATAAAGAAAATCATGCTGTTGCTGTATTTACCTTAACCCAGCCTTATTACGAGGGAATCATGCCAAAAGGTGAGCGTCGCTATTGTGGTAGAGATGCATCTTATGAGGACGAATATGGAGAAAAGTGGGAATCTGAGGATGAATATGGCTTAGATACAAGAAAAGGTAAAAAAGTTACGTATTGTTTCAGTAATGCAATTTTTTGGTTTTATGGTAATTACAGTTGGTATTGGAGTAATGTACAGGTACAGAGAGAGTGAATAATTCTCTGCGTCTACCATAATCTTTTTGTACTTAAAATCCCAATATTCCTCTGTTTCATTTAAAAAAGGAATAGTTAAAGAGTGCTTCAGAAACTCCAACCTAATTTCCTAACCCAAAAGAAAACTTCTACACTTAGATAATCAAGAGTTTTAATATCTCAAAAATATGGTCACAGAAGTAAAAACATGGTGGCAAACGCTCTACGAATGCGCAGTTCGTGGAGAAGAATTTAATTGCTGCGCAATACCGCGAACGCGCTAGAGTTTCGCAAGCGAAACTCTATTTTACTCTAAACTTCCAATATCTTTTGTGTTATACTGAGGGTGATACTAGGAAGGAGTGAGGGCATGCGTGTATATTTTAATCCAAGTAATGGAAGTTTTACAAAAGACAGAAATTATAAAATTTATATAGACAAAACGGGATTGTTGGAGTACCTGAATGAATCCATTGGGACTCCGAAAAACTGCATCGCAGTAAGCCATGCCAGACGTTTTGGAAAATCTCATGCAGCGGGAATGATCGATGCTTATTACAGCCTTGGCTGTGATTCTACCAATCTTTTTGAGAATACAAAGATTGCGAAAAACAGTGATTATAAGAATTATATGAATAAGTATAACGTGATCCATCTTGATATATCCTCTGTTTGGGATTTTCACAAAGAAGATCTGGTGGAATCCATTCATGAGCGTGTATGTGAAGATTTCCACAAAGAATATGCAGACACGCTGAATTACGAGAAGGATTTATACTTATTGATTCAGGAAATATATAGTAGAACCAATATTCCCTTCGTCATTATCATTGATGAATGGGATTGTGTCATTCGAAACAGCAAGGATAAGGAATTAGTACACAAATATCTGCAGTTTCTTCATTCCCTGTTTAAGTCAGAAGAATCGAAATCATTTTTAGCATTGGCATATATTACGGGAATTTTGCCGATTAAGAAGATTAAGGATGAATCCGCACTGAATAATTTTGATGAATATACGATGTTAAAATCCAATCCAATCACCGAGTTTTATGGATTTACGGAGGATGAAGTAAGAGATCTCTGTAAGGAACATAATATGGATTTTGATACCGCAAAGGCATGGTATAATGGGTACCTGATTGATGGTGTTCATATGTATAACCCGAACTCGGTAGCTATGGCAATGAAGAAAAAAGATTTTGATTCATACTGGAAGAATACTTCCTCCTTTGCCTCCATCAATACATTTATCACGCTGAATTACGAAGGATTGAAGGACGACATTCTGAAAATGCTTGCTGGTGGAAAGGTT
>JBGVLO010000154.1:0-11553 GCA_045124315.1 Lachnospiraceae bacterium | reverse complement strand
CAGTTGGCGGTATTTGTGTGGCGTTTGGTGTGGTAACTTAACAATACTACAAATATACAAAAACTGCTATTTTTATTTTTAAATAGTGGGAAATTAATTGTAACTGGGGCTAGCCGTCGCGCTAGCGACTTGGTACAATGAGTATTGCGACGGAGTATGATTGCATGCACCGGCATAATGCGAAAACCACATGGAGCCGTTAGGCGACATTTTATTAAGAGAGGGGAAGATAGTATGATTATTGATACACATTTACATGTTGGAGGGGAAGCAGTAGGTTTTCAAATGAATGAGCAAATGGTAATAGAGGCTATGGAGAAATACCATATCGATTATGGTTTGGTGTCTAGTGCAGATGCAGCTGAGATGACCCACCAGCAGGTATTACTTCCGGATACTGTGCAGAATACCCAGGAGGATGCCCTGAAAAGAGTGTTGAAATTTGCCAGAAGATACCCGGACAAAATCGGTGCATCCGTGTGGGTGAAACCTTATTTACAGGGAGTAACAAAGGAATTGGAAGAATTAATTGCAGATAATCTGGATGTGATTTATGCCATAAAGCTTCACCCATTTCATTCGAATACAGCTCCCACCGATAAGAAGATTTTGCCGTATCTTTCCTTGGCAGAGAAATATGGTTTGGCAGTGGTTTCACACACAGGAGGATGTGAGGCGGCTAGTCCGAAACATTTATATGAAGCAGCAAAGTTATTTCCCAAGGTGCCATTTGTCATGGTACACATGGGACTAGGAACGGATAACAAAGAAGCCTTGGATTTATTGGGAAAAGCAGATAATTTATATGGGGATACAACGTGGGTTCCTATGTCAACAACAATAGAAGCAATCCATCGTTATGGAAGTAAAAAAATGATATTTGGCAGCGATACACCAATCGATGGAGTGGATACCTACCTTTGTAATCCTAAGGGGGATCGTTCCATTTACCAGGATTATTTTCACCTATTGGAAGAAAAGATAGGCAAAGAGGCATATGAAGATTTGATGTATAAAAATGCGGTACGGATTTTTAGACTATCACACATACAGGACAAAATCGATAGATAGTGCGTTACAATATTGGTGATTTGCAGGTTAGTTAAAGTTACGGGAGAAAGATATTGATAACAAATGATGATGGAATAGATACTAATATTTCGTAAGAATGACTAGAAATTAGAAAAAGATAAAACACAAATTGGAAGGAGAATATAATGGCAATTGATTCAATCTATGACAGAAGAAGTATAAGAAAATTTCAAGAAAAAGATGTGCCGGTAGAGCTATTAAACAAAATATTGGATGCAGGTCGAGTTGCACCTTCTGCGAAAAATAGGCAGCCATGGAAATATATTGTCTTTGGAAATGGTAGCAAAGAAGAATTGCTTAAAGCAATGGAAGAAGGATTGGAAAGAGAAGAAAATGGAATAACGGAAATACCAAAGTCTGGATATGGTATTCCAGATGCCAAGAATACTTTAAGCATTATGAAAGAAGCACCAATTATAATTGTAGTATTGAATACAAATGCGAAGTCTCCATTCTTGCAGATTGATAATGATGAAAGAATCTCAGAGATATGTGATACGTTATCTATAGGAGCTTCTATTGAAAATATGTTATTGGCAGCAGAAGAAATTGGGTTGGGGACATTATGGATTGCGAATACCTGTTTTGCATATCCAGAGTTAGTGACATATCTAAATACAGAAGAACAGCTTGTAGGCGCAATTGCTGTCGGGTATGCGAATGAAAGTCCGAGACAGCGACCAAGAAAAGAAATGGATGAGATTGTAGAATATAGATTATAAAAAATGGAGGATTAAGATGCTTGGAATTTATTTTAGCGGGACGGGAAACTCCAGATATGCCTTGGAGGTATTTTTAAGGAAATATGACGAAACAGCAGAAATACTGGCCTTGGAAGATGAAAGAGTAGTGAGTTACATAGAAAGTAATGAGGAGATTGTTTTTGCTTATTCCGTACAATATAGCAACATTCCTAAAATGGTACAGGATTTCGTGGAAAAAAATTGGAGTGTATGGAAGGATAAAAAAATCTATATCATTGCAACTATGGGGCTGTTTAGTGGAGATGGTGCAGGAATTCTGGCAAGACGGTTGCAAAAGTATGGTGCCAAAATTACAGGAGGCTTGCATTTGAAAATGCCGGATAGCGTAGCGGATGTAAAGGCGTTGAAACGTCCAATAGAAAAAAACAAAGAGCTTGTGAGAAAGGCAGAACAAAAGATAGATAAGGCAGTACAGAATATGAAACATGGAAAAACAACGCAGGATGGAATCGGATTTTGGAGTCATATGGCAGGCCTGTTCGGACAACGGTTGTATTTCTATCATAAGACAAAACATTATACAGATAAAGTGAAAATAGATAGAGAAAAGTGTGTAGGTTGTGGCAAATGTGCAAAAGCATGCCCTATGAAAAATTTAAGTATGGCGCATGATTTTGCTGTGGCACAAGAAAAATGTACCATGTGTTATCGTTGTATAAATATGTGTCCAAAGCAAGCAATTACTTTGTTGGGGAAAAAGGTTGTAGATCAAGGAACAGTTGAGAAGTATTTGTGATTGCGATTTATGCCAGAATAAAATCTGAGTGTTTCGGTGATGGGGGTGTAAGATGAAGATAAAATATGATAGAAGAACAACTAAAATATTATTGATAACAACAATCGTTTCCGGATTATTAATTATCTTGGGACAAGTTGGCGTGTTTATTGATACAAAGGGAAGCGTGTTAATAGTGCTGGCAGGAATATATGGTGTAGGATTATTTCTTTTTTCTGTTTTCAATTTATTTGCCGGATTATGTTATATACATAGATTAAAGCATTATGGATACGAGATTCCTTATAAGAAAAGTGATTATAACAACAAACTGGAAAATGTTCCGCACATAAATAGGCAGTTTTGTGCTGGGACGAAAAAACATACAGAAAGCAGTATTCTATTTTTTATTTGCATGAGTGTTTATTTGATGACAAATGTTTGGGATATCTACTACATTGTTCATTGGTATAAGTATGTTGATTCAAATGCAACATTTTTATTTTGTGTACAAATGATACTGGATTTTTACTGGCTTATATCGGCAGTTATATTTTATAAGCAAAGGAATATAGAAAAATATAGGGATGATGTTGAATTGGATGTTGGCCGTAAAAAAAGAATTTCTATTGAAAAGGGAATGATCGTTTGTGTTATTGTTCTGTTTTTTATAGTGCATATAAAAATGTCAATTACCAATATGTCAGATTATATTTTCCATAGTAGAGCGGAACATGATCAGATGTATTTAGAGAGAATACAAAGGGAAATCAGCGTAGCCATGCAAGAGGAATCACCCGTCCATAGTACAGACAGTTATAAGGAAATGACTCAGGGGTGTTACATTTCCGACTGGACTGAGCCAGGTGATGCATTTTCAAAAGCCATTGCTGTGAATTTAGGTATATCAGATTTTTCAGGTTTGGAAAACAAAATATTTAATTCTGATGGAAAACCTAAGATATATGTCAAAATATCTGGTGAAGATGTTTATGTTCGCATGGAAAATCCCTTGAGGATGGAGCATGGAATACAATATTCATATGAAGCGGAATGAAATTCGTAACAGTTCAGCCGGGGGCTGTCCTGTTACGGCTTACAGCAAGCTTACGCATGCAAATTGCTGTGAGCCACACCTAATTTACACTTTCATACGTCCTTGCACAGCAATGTGTGCAAGGACTACCTGAACTGTTACTGAAATTCTACTTATATTAACGGAGGATAATTCGAATGAGAAAGATATTGATAATAAATGATGATGGAATAGATTCAGACGGCATTGTTCGGCTAGCAAGGGCTTGATTTAGAATCGTATTTTTATCTAGTCAAAAGAATTAGGAGTGTATAAAATGAAGAGGGTAAATATATTTTTCTTGGTCGCATATGCGGTTGCCAGTTACTTAAGCTATTATTTGGGCTCGAGTTCGAGTTTATGGATGCCTGCTGTTGTCAGGTGTGGTTATTTTCTTGTGTGGCTTTTGGGAAGTTTATGGTATTTTTTGGTATACCCGAAGCATATTCAAAAGAGAATCTTGCGTTTGAATGAACAAAGGGGTTCATGTGGTGATGTTATAAATGGCGATTTCTTTTTTGGAGAAGGATATCTGATCGATAAAACAGGTGGCCGTTTGATTGGGTTGTTTCTATTCAGTCCTTTTCGGTTTCAATATATGGATTTAAAGAATGTGGACGATGTGGAAGTTTTAAAAGTTGTTTTTAACAAGTCGGTTGTTAACTCTGTGCGTTGCAGATTACATATGGAGGGTAAAAAATTTGATCTCTGGTTGTATCGATTCAGTCGATATGGCGAAACCCTGGCAATTGGGGACAATAGAGAAGTAGAACTGATGAATTATACAGAATATATAAAGGCATCTTTGCTGGAGGCTGTCATTGCAGCAAAGATGAGAGGAGAGGAATGTACAAGGGAAGCAAATAAGGGATAGAATAACATCGCCATATGATGGGTATGCCATCTACGATTCTATACGGGATAAAACCTTTGAAGATACCTATAACAGAGCAGATAAAAATATGTATCTATAAAGCAGGAGAAAAAAGTAGCTTCTATATGGAGGAGGATTCAAATGAGAAGGATATTGATAACAAATGATGATGGAATAGATGCAGATGGTATTATTCGACTTGCAAGAGCAGCGAAAGAGTTTGGTGAAGTGTGGGTGGTTGCTCCGGAGAGTCAGAGAAGTGCAGTGTCTCATGGTATTACATTAAGACATAGTATAGAAGCCTGGAAAGTAGATTTTCCTGTGTCAGGAGTTCATGCATATGCCTGTGACGGGAAACCGGCAGATTGTGTGAGAATAGGTGTATTGAATATTGTACCCGGAAAACCAGACCATGTTTTTTCGGGAATTAATTATGGATATAATGTTGCCACAGATTTACAGTATTCTGCTACTGCAGGTGCAGCATTTGAAGCTGCATTTCAAAAAATACATACCATTGCATTTTCGGAAGATGCCTGTGAGCTTCATGAAGTAACTGATCGATATTTGCAGGAAATAATCGCTGAGTTATTAGACAAACCACTTGGTATCAATCAGATTTGGAATGTGAATTTTCCAAGTTGTAGATTGTCAGAGTGTAATGGAATCCTTCGTGACAGAAAGGTATCCACAGAGGTTTTTTATAAGGATCGGTATACGGAAACTATGGTTTCGGAAGGAAGGATTTCTTATATGGTAGAGGGAATTCGGAATTACAGTGCTTCAGAGGGAACCGATTTGAAAGCCATTCTCGATAATTATGTTTCTGTTGGAATTGCTACGAATATTTCGTAGCGATAAGATGCAAATAGGAATAAAATTTTTGTTGAGTTGTATGAATTTATTTCTACATGTGCAGGTTGAAACATTCTTATAAAAATGGTATAAACAATCATATAAGTCTGGAAATAGATAGTTCCTTTCTTATGTTTCGTATTATGAAGAATTACATTCCATTCACATATTGATGTGTTGTGGATGATAGAAAAGGAGTTGTTAGTGTTATGCCATCAGAAAAGAGCAAGGCGGTGTATGAGGTACTCCTGGAAAAGGGATTTCCAGAAGAACTGTGCAAGGAAATCGCATACAAATATATGAATACCGATTATACAGCTACCAGAATGCTGGGGTATTTGTATCGGATATCGGAACCAAGTGTAGAGATGGTAGTAGATGAAATGCTGGCAATTCTGGATGATAGAGAACGATTTCGGAGAAAACATGAGATGGAGCAGGCACAGGCTGCTATTAATAAGATTTATAATGGGGGATTGGAGTAAAAGATTGGAACTGTTCAGGAATTGAACGAAATAGAAGGAAGTGAAATTGAAATGAAAAGTAAAGTGAAACGCATTTTACAATTTATTGCGAACCCCCATTTGTTGCTCTGTATTGCCATTGCGTGGATGATCACAAATGGGTGGTCCTATGTTTTATTGGGAATCGGAACTTATTTTGAGATAAACTGGATGATCTCAATAGCCAGTGCGTATCTTGCGTTTCTCTGGCTGCCTGTTTCGCCGGAAAAACTGGTGACCTTTGCCATCGCCATTGGTTTGTTGCGGTTGCTTTTCCCAAACGATCAAAAGACACTTGCTATTTTAAAGGATTTCTATCATAAAGCCAAGTCTAAGATGAAAAGGAAAAAGAAAAAAGATACATAACAATAACCCTCTCTGGAGGTGATTGGGTTATCGATTCTTATAATAAAAACATGCCAATTGCGTCCGATCACGCAAATTCAGCTTTAGCAGTATGGTACTAATATAGTTTCGAACGGTGCCTTCGCTTAAATATAGCTGAGATGCGATTTCTTTGTTATTCAGACCTTCTGCAACCAATTCGATAATAGAAAATTCTTTATCTGTCAGGTCAAACTGTGCGGGATCTAGGTGATTAGGGGAAGTCATTATATTTGGTATTCGATTCATGATTTCCCCGCCAAATACAGTTTGTCCGTTTTCTACCGCATAGAGAGCAGGTGCAATGCTCTCTATTTCTTGTTTTAAAATATATCCCTTCGCACCTAACTGAATTGCTTTTAATATGTATTCGTCATCTGCAAAAGTAGTTAATAATAAAATTTTTGCATCGGGATTTTGAGAGAGGATTTTGCCAGATGCTTCTAATCCATCCATCTGTTCCATACGGATATCCATGAGTAGGATATCTGGTTTGTGTTGATTGTAAAGAGCAATGGCCTCCTGGCCATTTTTTCCTATTTCCAAAACAGTAATATTTTCTTTCGCTTCTAAAATTGTCTTAAGGGAAAGTGCAACAAATGGGTCATCATCCACTAGTATAATGTTCATTTTCATTGTTTCCTTTCATAATGATGATATAAATTCTGAATCCTTGTTTGGCTGAAAATTGTACCGTTCCATTTAGGGCGTGGATCCGATCTTTTATGTTTTCTAAACCAATTCCGGATGTATCTTTTGGCAGGCTTGCATTGGTACCATTATCTGTAATAACCAATTGATAGAAATTGGGATGCTCTCGAAAAAGAATATCCATTTCTGTGCAGTTACTGTGTTTGAGCGAATTATTTATGGCTTCTTTGCATATGGCAACAATTGCATATTTTAGCTGTTTCGAAAGAAACGCGTTGCAATCATAAGTAAAAGAAGTTTCAAAAGCATCAATATCCTGTAGCAAAAGCCCAATAGAGTGTTCCAGATTGATGGTTTCATCGTGCATATCATGGACACTTGTTCGTATGCTGGTCATTGCAGTATCCAAGGTGTCTTTTAATTGTGAAAGAAATGGCGCCAGTGATTTGTCCTGGTTTAGGGTTTCTAAGGCACCTGTCTGTAACAAAGAGCGGGTAATTAAATGTCCTACATTATCGTGGATTTCCCGTGCGATACGGTTCCGTTCTTCTAATGTTGCTGTGTGAATGCTTGCGTCCTGCGCTTCCATCAATTTCTGGTTGTTTCGTTTCAATTGTATGGATTGCTCCTTTGCTTCATCCATAAGACGAAAAAACTGTTTGGTACCCAATATGGCGGAACAATGTTCGAAACTTAACAGAACAGACAAAATGGAATAAATCCAAAGTTCAAATGTATTGCTCGGATAGAAATACACACTATGCCAGATTAAAAGTAAGCCTGCAAGAACAAGTGGTTTCCAGAGATGTCGTTCGGTAAAGTCGTATAAAAATACAGGAATAAAATATAAAATTGGCGGATACCAGAGACCGGCTATCAGGAAGAGTGGAAATACATACGCAACCAAATAGTCAGATACCTGAGGTTCCGGAGTACCTGTTTGGTTTGTTTGATTTGTTAATATAGTGGGAATGCAGCATAGGATTAGTACAAACAAAGTAAGAGAAATACTTGTTTTTGATAGATCTGACCAGACCAGGCACATTCTGGCGGATGCTGCAAACAACACTGCTTGTTCAATTATTTTTCTCATAAAAATAGTATATCGCATTTGAGGAGGATACGCAAATGGTAACTAGAATGGAACAGAGTGAACCATAATATGACATTTGTCATATGGAAGTTTTGACTTTTGTCACTTACGAAATGAGGAGTGGCATGATAGGATAGAGTCAAGCAAAAAGTTAGAAACAGGTTACATACCTGTGAACTGTAACCGAAACAGAAAGGAAGTTTTAGATATGGCAAAAGCAATTGAAATTAAAAATTTAGTAAAGCGTTATAAAGATCTGGTTGCATTAGATCATTTTAATCTTGAGGTAGAGGAAGGAGAAATTTTTGGTCTGCTTGGTCCAAACGGATCTGGTAAGACAACAAGTATTAATTGCATTTTAGCACTGTTATCTTATGACAAGGGAGAAATAAAGGTATTTGGAGAAGAAATGAAGTCTGACAGTTATGAAACTAAGGCGAAGATTGGTGTCGTGCTTCAAAATGTTGCTGTCTTTGAGGAGCTAAATGTGTACGAAAATATCGATTATTTTTGTGGGTTGTACATCAAAGATAAAAAATTGAGAAAGCAATATGTGGAAGAGGCAATTTCTTTTGTTGGATTAGAAGATTATCTGAAGTTTGTACCAAAGAAATTGTCAGGAGGTTTGCTTCGAAGGTTAAATATTGCATGTGGAATTGCACACAAACCGAAGCTGATTTTCTTTGATGAGCCTACCGTTGCGGTGGATCCCCAGAGTAGAAATAAAATATTAGAGGGAATCAAAAAACTAAATGAAGATGGCGCAACTATTATTTACACGTCACACTACATGGAAGAGGTGGAGCAGCTTTGTGATCGTATTAGCATTATGGATAGCGGGAAAAACCTGGTGTGTGGCACAAAAGATGAGTTGAAGAAAATGATAAAAAATACAGAGAGCATTATTGTGGAGATACCAAATCTTACCCAGCAGCAAAAAGAAGAACTTGCGCAACTTCCAAATGCATACCAGGCAGAATATAAAGAAATGAAAGTAAAGATTTCTTTTGCTGGAGGTACTCAAAATATCATTCATGTGTTGGATTATCTTAAGAAAAATGGAATTGTATTTGGAAATATGTATTCCCAGTTGCCAACACTAAATGATGTGTTCCTGGAAATAACAGGAAAAGAATTAAGAGATTAATAGAAAGAAGGGTACGAGATGTTTTTTCATAATTTCAAATATGCGATTATTTCGCTGATAAAGAGTAAGACGGCATTGTTTTGGACTTTGGTGTTCCCGATTGCGTTAGCGACCTTTATGTATATGGCTTTTGAAAATATTTTTGAGGTAGATGAGTTGTTTTCAGCCATCCCGGTGGCAGTTGTGGAAGAAACCAGTGAAACAGAAGAACAAATGGGATTGTCTGTTGTATTGGATCAGCTTGCAAATGGAGGGGAAGACGCCCTTTTAAAGATTACAAAAACTGATCAACAAACAGCAGAAGAATTATTGGCATCGGAAGATATTTTAGGAATCTATTACCTAGAAGAGGAACGTTTGGTAGTAGGTGAAAACTCTGCGAATGCTACTATTCTCAGTATGATTTTAGAACAGTATATGCAGATGAAAAATCTGTGCGGGGATCTGCAGGAGTCAAATCCGGAATATGTGATGCAGGCAATCCAGCGAATATCTGAGAGAAAGACTAGTATCGTAGAAAAATCTACAACAAATGGGTGTCAAAACAATATATACAATTATTTTTATGCGATTTTCGCTATGAGTTGCATGTTTGCAGCTTTCTCTTCTGTAGAAAAGATTAGTAAAATGCAGGCGAATACAAGCTCACTGGGAATTCGAAGGAGTCTTTCACCAAATCACAAGATGGTTATGGTATTGTCTGAATATTTGGCACTGTGGATTTTACAATTTTTTGTAGAAATAATTGCACTCGTATATATGACAGTATTGGGTGTGGATTTTGGAGACAAGTATCCTGCCATTGCATTGACCTTATTCGTTGGTAGTGGCATTGGATTGTCTATGGGAGTAATTACAGGATCCCTTCGCGGTTTAGGAGAAAAAGCAAAAATAGGAATTACAACAACGATCAGTATGCTATTGTCCATATTAGCAGACCTATGTGTAGGTGGCATTAAGGACCTGGTAGAACACCATTTTCCTATATTGAACCGAATCAATCCTGCAGTTTTGCTGTCCGATTGTTTTTACGCGTTAAATGTATATGACAATTACGACAGATTTTTGAAAAATATAGGGATTTTGAGTGGAATGGCAGTCTTATTGTTAGTCGTAAGTATGTGCCTGGTAAGGAGGAACCGATATGCAAGTCTTTAAGTTGTATTTTAAGATATTAAGGAAATATAAAGGACAAATGATTATGTATCTTTGTATTTTTGCAGCGTTATTATCAACTTTTGTACTGAATAATAAAGCAGGGAATACAGAGTATCTGGAGGATCAGTGTAAATTTGCAGTTGTAGATGCCGATCAGACAGAGGAAAGCAAAGCGTTGATTTCCTATCTCTCTGAGAAACACGAGAAAGTAACCATTTCAGATGAAGAATTAGAGACGATACAGGATGAATTGTACAATCGGAATATAAATTGTTTTTTGAAAATCCCAAAAGGATTTGGAAAAGAAATGCAGCAGGGAGATGTGGAAGGAGCATTGGTCGTGTATGCAATACCGGGTACCCAAAAAGCAAATATTTTTGAAGGGGATGTAGATTCTTATGTAAATTACTTAGCAACCTATTATGCTGCAGGAGAGACAAGGGCCATTGAGAAGACAAAGCACACTCTGGAGAAACAAGCAGATGTTACTTTGTTTGATGGAAAAACGGATACCGGTAATTCAAAACTGTCTGTTTTTTTCCGCTATTTAGGCTGGGTAATCATGAGCATGATTATTGTGGGAATCACACCAATTCTTTGTACGGTATTTAGCCAAAAAGAACTAAAAAGAAGAACTGCCTGTTCGCCGTATCCTAATTCAAAAATGAATCTGGAACTCTTGGCAGCAATCGCGGCAACGGGAATTGGAATCTGTGTTATTATATTTGTCCTGGCATCCATATTAGTTGGAGATGAATTTTTTACAGCAAAAGGCGCGTGGAATATGGTCAATGCATTTGGTTATTTACTGATTGCAATGTCGATAGCGTACATGATTAGTAAATTCACATCAAATGAGCAGGTAATCAGTATGCTTGCAAATGTGATTTCTCTTGGTATGGCATTCCTTTGTGGAATTTTTGTGCCAGCTGAGTTTTTAGGAACCAGTGTCATAAGAATGTCAAAGGTGTTGCCAGCATATTGGTTTACAAAAGGAGTGGAAGTCATTGATCATTTGGAAACAAACTCGGTTATGGAAATAATTTCACACGTTGGCATTCAATTATTATTTGCAAGTGCATTTTGGTGTGTGGCTATGGTTGTTTCAAAAAATAAAAAAGCATAAAAGGATGACGAAAGGGAATCGGGCACAGTCGAGTCCCTTTTATTGTAATAAATGTTAAAGTTCACACTTATTTGAACTGTAAAACATTTTGGCAATTCTGTTCCTGTAAAATTGCC
>JBGVLO010000153.1:0-2430 GCA_045124315.1 Lachnospiraceae bacterium | reverse complement strand
GGTACTAAACTCAAGGCTTTGCCTTTCGTTAAGTACCGACGGCCGCCCAAGCACCTGCTTATGTATTTGTTTCTTTTGAATCACTTAATATAAGTTTTGTTCGTTTCGCAATCACCTACTATTTACTATAGTCAGAGGAGTAGTACCGCTACGAGCCGGACACAGCGAAAATGTCACTCAGCCTCGCCATGGAATACTTGCTATAGGATTCCGCCACACCATCCAGACTTTCTAATAAAGGCTTTAGTGCAGAAGGAAAAAAGTCGTTATACTTTACTTCCAACACACCCATATCCGGATTTATCAATGGAATATAAAAGGGCTCTTTTTCGAAAATACCGTAGGGATTCACACTTCCTCTGATATTCCGGTCAAAGGTCACCCGCACATCACTGACCGGATAGGTATATGCTGTCCTTTCATACTCCACAATGGTCTTCGGGGAATATACCTGTTCTGTCATTTTTACATATAAACGTTTTGCCAACTCCTCTTCCCGCTCTAACAAAAATTCATACTGGTGATTCTCCATAAGAATTACCTCTTCTCTTGTTAGCGGAATGGAATATTTGATTCCATCAGAACCATTTTTACACTTATATTCCAGTTTTGCACTCAAAGCGTCGGGGGAATAAATTCTCACCCTTATTTTTCTTTTTTCCAATACACCATCCAGATTATCTTTTAAATCTGCATCTGTCATGGAATCATAATACTGGGAACGTACCATATAGTTTCCTTCATCACCATATTGATCCGGTTCCATAACTGCTTCCAGCATATTCTGTATCCTCAGATACATTTCTTCGGTTATGATATATTTTTGTTCTTTACGAAAAATTGGTGCCATACTAGTTCCTCCTTTGCTCCATCCAATATCTCACAGAGTCAGGACATACTTTGGTAAATAGTTTCTGCTTTCGATTCAAAAACAACTGCCAAACCAGACATAGAGCTGCAATAATTATTATAGTCACACTCTGTAATGCACCACTTAGCTTAACTGCGTCTGTAAGCATCCACACACCCCATAGGGAGGTCATTGCCGAAATCGCAATTACAGGGAAGAATAATTCTGCAATACCAGCAAGTACTCCAAAAAGGATTGCCAGTAAAATGGAAGGATATAGAAGCCACCCTATACTCATCCCTACCAGAAAACAAATCACAAAGCCACCCAGACGATGCCAGTGAGCGCCGGAAACCGCAAGTACTACACCTACGACTGCAACGCAGGTTGCTATACTTCGTAAAGACTCTGAGCCTAGCATCAAACAAAAGGAAGCCGTTGCCGTTCCCATAAACAGGATTGCGGAAAAAAACATCCGGTATGTACGAAAACCTAACACACACGCCAATATCCCAAGCACAATGGTACATATTACACCGTCAGAAAGAAATGGACTCACTTCTTCGCTAATGCCTGTTGTGTTTACAAACTCTAGAAATAATTCTTTCATCAAATCACTCATACTATCACTCCTCGCAGAAGTCATTTAATGCCCTGCTGTATCCTGGAACTCCCATTTCCATTGCACTTTGTGCAAACAGAACATCGGATATATGATACTCTTTCACGATTTCATTCAAATCATGATAAAGCTCATCATCTTCTCTCATATTTATAACATAAACTCCATCATAATAATCTTTCAGATACGGAACCATTAAACGTCCGGCACCGTCACAAATCACTAACAAGTACTTACCTTCATTCTTTGTATTTTGAGGTTCTCCCTCAACAATGGCTCTGGTATAAATACTTTGAATAAATGATCCAAGGTTTCTGGCTGATGAAGTAATAATAGGTTTCTTATAAGTTACTTTATTTCCTAAATTATCTTCTCCAACTACTTCCACCATGTTCGAGGTTTCCGGTAACAAATAATAATAAGTCTGGTCCTCTAAGCCTTCATCATGGACATGATCCATATTTCCCTTTGACACCAGTCCTCCTCGAAAAGACGTATACATATATTCACGATACTGCTCCAAAGGAATCGGTTCCAATCCCATCTCATTGCATAAGGCTTCCGTTCCATAATAGGCACCTCTGGCTGTCCATGCATCCTCTGTATTAAAGAAAATATATTCGTCTTTATGGTTTTCCAAAACCGTAAGCGTAGGAACTAAAATACCTTTTTCCGGTAGTTGCATGAAAAGCTGCTCCATATACTTTTGATATGTCTCCTTATCCTCTTCATATCCTTCTTCCACTAAAATCCGATGCGGAACCGGCACTACATAAACATGATTGAGATCAGGACAATATTCTAATATTCCTTCCACCATAGTTGCGATGCGTGTTGTATTTGCTTCTTTATAATAGAAATGGCTTATCACCCGGTCCTCATAGCAGACAAACTCCTCATCTTCATAAAGTATGGTTTTAGACAACTCCTGCCCCGTTTTTGTTACCTCTCCATCTTC
>JBGVLO010000152.1:0-1766 GCA_045124315.1 Lachnospiraceae bacterium | reverse complement strand
CAATCCTAAACAGGCGAAAGCTGCTATTGCAGACTTTGCAGATTATTTGCGAGGAAATTTATCTTCTTTAAAGACAGAGAATCTGATATCATTTGGAATAGAATTGGAACATATAGAAAAATATCTGAGACTTGAGAAACTGCGGTTTATGGACGAATTAGAAATTGTATATGATATACATTCCAAGGACTTTATGCTTCCGGCATTGTCTGTACAGCCGCTGGTAGAAAATGCGGTAAAGCACGGCGTTGGTCAGAAGATAGGCGGAGGAACGGTCACTATCCATACAACCGAAACGGAAAATGAATATATCATTTGCGTAACAGATGATGGTGTCGGTTTTACAGAGGGCGAATATGCAGATGATGGTGGTACACATGTTGGGATTGAAAACATCAAGAAACGATTAGACATGATGATAAATGCCAGATTGGAAATGGAAAGTAAAATAGGAATCGGGACAAAGGCTTGTATCTTTATCCCCAAAAGGAGAGATGAAACATGCATATCATAGCAACAGATGATGAACAAAGTGCATTGAATGTATTAATGGGAGCTATTAGCGAAGCGGTTCCCCTTGCTACGGTACATGGCTTCCGCAATCCGTTGGAAGCACTGGAACTTATGAAAGAAACAAAATGTGAGATTGCTTTTTTAGATATACAGATGCGTGAAATGAGTGGTATTGTACTAGCGAGAAAATTAAAAGAAATATATCCGAAGGTAAATATCGTATTTGTGACAGGATATTCACAGTATGCAAATGAAGCATTTGCACTTCACGCAAGTGGTTATGTATACAAACCGGTAACACCGGACAAGATTCTGATTGAAATGGAGAACCTGCGTAACCCGGTAAAATGGAAGGATACGGGGATTTTTGTGAACACCTTTGGAAATTTTGAACTGATAGTAAATGGAGAAGAAGTTTCTTTTGGCAGAGCAAAGTCGAAAGAGATGCTTGCTTATCTGGTGGACAAGCAGGGAAAAGCTGCAACCAGAAAAGAATTGGCGTCCGTATTGTTTGAGAGAGGGGACTATTCCAGAGCCACACAGGATTACCTGTCGAAAATAGTGAAAGAATTAGTGGATGTTTTGGAACGTGTCGGAGCAGAAAAGATATTGAAACGCGGATTAAACAGTTATGCTGTGGACGTGGATGCTTTTTTCTGCGACTATTATGAGTATGAAAAAGAAAATGTTACGCCTGACGAGTTGAATCGTTTTCAGGGAGAATATATGAAACAATACAGTTGGGCAGAAGTAACGCTGGGAAAACTATACTGGAAAAAAGAACTTATGAAATAAACAGAGCCTGTTTGAGAAAAAACAAAAAATTCTCGAACAGGCTTTATTTGTCCTACGTTTTGTCCTGCTGGTAATAGTAAAATAATACCTGAATCCGTGAAGTTCATTTTTCAACGTCCTCTGAAACGCTCATAAATACTACATTTCCTTAAATTTCAACGATTATTTTATATTCACCTTTTGGGTGAATGAAATTTCTGCTAAAATAGACCTATAAATCAAGCAATTTAGGAGCGTTTTACCATGAGCAATAATCGTAGAGTGACATTAAAAGGAAATCAAAATATAATTGTTGAATTTACCAATGAAAGAATTATTCCGGCAGGTGGTTTATCTGTTGTCGGTGCCTTGTTGGGTAAGAGCGATTTTGTCAAAAAACTTAACAGAATGGATGTTACAAAAAACCGCTCCCAGCATCAGATTAAAAATGGTGACATTCTCCTTACCTACCTTGGTAT
>JBGVLO010000151.1:0-2608 GCA_045124315.1 Lachnospiraceae bacterium | reverse complement strand
TTTTTCCATATAGGAACCATCCATAACAGGACTTGCTGCTGTCACCGCCGTAACAATCCAGCCATAAGCGGCCATTCCCTCCGCTACATGTAAATACAGCTGATCTTTAAATGTCTGGAAATCGTTTTCTTCATCCACTGCAAAAGCTGCCTGCAAAAGTTCCTCCGAAAAAGAGTAGTTGACATGAATGCCACAAAGAGACATCTTGTATCTTCCATACCGATCGGATAAATACTTTCTATATACGGTTTTCTCATATTGTTCCCCTTCGAAAACAGCAATGGGAATATCTTCTTCATTTTCAATATAGGGTGGATTAGAAAAAGGCCACAAATATTCTTTTTCTGGTAAGCCATCCAATGTTTTATGTATGATACTTGTATACTTTTCCAGCTCCTTGAGTGCCCCTTTCGCATTGGTAGATATGCCAGTATTGATTTCTGTCTGATTCTCACTAAAATCTCTGACAATATGGGCATCGTCCCGAAATGGATGCATAGAATGTGCAAAACGTCCATCTTCGGTTACGCGCAATCCCTCTTTTTCCAATCCGAATGCACCCTGAAATAACAAATCCCGAACCTTTTTATCTGCTATCTGTAACACACGCGATTCCTCCCTACAAAGAGTAATACACTCTCGGATTCTCCAGTCCTCATTTTAAGCGACTTTCAATTCCGATTTCTAAAAAATCCCCCCATTTTTTTCAAGAAAACACTTGACAAATCAATCAAAAAATGCGGCGCTTCGCGCCTCTTAGTTATCAAGATATATTCGCGCGCTGCGATATGAATTTTTTGATTGGAGGCGATTTTATGTTACCTGTTAACATCGGTGGTCATTCCACCTATCAAGATACTTTTGTTACTGAATTTTTGAAACTCTATCCTAACCCTTATGTTATTCCTAAGAGTACTTGGGATATAATCGTGAAATTTTGGTACCTTGATCTTTCAGAAACCGATACCATCATGGCTCCATTTTACCCTTCTTCCGGTAAACCTGCATCCAGATTCCCATCTGCATTACTTCGTTCTTACCTACTATCTATTGCTCTACAAATTCCATCTATCACAAAATGGTGTGAGCTTCTTCGTATCACTCCACTTTACGCTATTCTCAGTGGTTTTCCAGTGGATGATACTCCAGGTGTAGGTACTTTTTATGACTTCTTCAACAGACTATGGCAAAGCGACAAAAACAATTACATTAACCAAATCAAATACAAAAAAGTAAAACCGAAAAAAGGTAAAAAAACCGGTGATAAAACTCCTTGCAATACCAATAGTGCTGCTTCAAAGCTTCTTCCTTTTTTACAACGTTTTCAACTACCTAACACCAATCCTTTTTATTTGATTTTCCGCTTATACAAAGAACAGTTTTTGGATACTTCCATTTCAAAAGGCCTGATTTCTCCTAGTAATCTTAGTCTTGCTGGTGATGGCTCTCCCGTTGTAACTGCAAGAATGGAACGTTCAAAGCGCATCTGTAATTGTCCAAAAGGTTCTAGCTGTAATTGTAAACGTAAATTTTCCCAACCTGATTGTAGTTGGGGCTGGGACTCTTCCAGAGAAAAATATTTTTATGGCTATCACCTGTACATGTTTGTTGCTGCTGATTCTGAAAACGATTTACCTGTTTTTCCAATGCTCGAACGTGCATCCAGACATGATATGCTTTCTTTTCTGCATACATTTTTTTCAATGAAATCATATCTTTCAGAGTTTACTATCGAAAAACTGTTTCTCGATGCTGCTCACGATGCATATCCAGTATACGATTACTGTGTAACAAACAACATAACTCCATTTATTGATCTAAACTCTGGCAACAAAGGTAACTTTAAATATAAAGACAGTTTTACTATTGATGCGGATGGTGTACCTATTTGCCAAATGGGCTTACGTATGCGTCACGATGGTGTTGAAAAATCGCGTCATCGTGCTAAATTTCGTTGTCCTCTTGCTTCTCGTAAAAATGGTTGTACCTGCGAAAAGCCTTGTTCTGACTCAAAATATGGCAGAACCGTTCACCTTCTTCAAAAAGACAATCCTAGATTTTTTTGCATACCGCCAAGAGATAGTAAGGAATGGAAATCGGAATACAACAAACGAACTTCGGTCGAACGTTCAAACAAACGAGAAAAAATAGATTATAAATTAGAAGACGGCAGACACCGCTCTTCTAAGATGTGGTACTGCCGTCTCTACGCCATTATGATGCTGCAACATCTTGACGCATGGAAAATGCCAACATACATAGATGTTATATTTGCATTCTCTCAACACTAAAACAGTATCATTATACCACAATTCCAAAAAAATTCATCTATTTTCCTTAGGTAAAGTGCGCCCTTTTTTACCAAATCCTATCAAAATCCCAAAATATTCAGTTGTCAAAAATCAGTATTAACCTTCTCTTCAATAATCCGAGAGGCTATGTTGGTAACTGTTCAAAACATTGAATAGTTACCAGAGTTGTTACTTGGTAATTACGTTTGGCGTAATAAATTTTGTCTTAGTCTGTAGGTTTGATGATTTTTACCGCTACATCTGTGTCTCCGTCGGTGGAAAGTTTTGTAGTGTCGGTGGTCAATGTGTTATAAAAA
>JBGVLO010000150.1:0-5395 GCA_045124315.1 Lachnospiraceae bacterium | reverse complement strand
CACATTAGAAGACACATCCGTCATGGTAGCAGAAATTTCTTCCGTTAATGCCGAGAGATCTGTCACACTATCTCCAGATGTAACCACACTCTCCATAACTTCTTTTACAACCACATCAATCTTGTCTGAATTATCAGAAATTGTATGGAAGATATTCTGCAACTTAATAATAAAGTTATTCACGCCGGATCCCAAATTTGCAAGTTCAGTAACCTGGCAAATGGTCAATCGCTTCGTGAGATCTCCCTGTCGATTATCGATGTCTGTCATAATCTCACTAATCTGAGATTCCATTTTTCGTATTGGACGAATCACCACAATCAGAACCACAGCAACTACTACTGCTACAAATAATACACTAAGTATAATAGCCAAAATACTAAGCGCTCTTGCCCCGTTATAAGTTACTGCTAATGAGGTCTTTGCCTCATCTGCCTGCTGTCTTGCCACATCATTCAATGCTGAAATACTGTTCATAATAGCAATTCGATACTCTTCAAATTCATTGTTTGCGCACTCATAGGCTGCAGTAGTATCACTTCCAGCACTATATGCGATCAAGTTCATCATGGTATCTTTGTAAGCACCATAATTGTCAATGAGTTTATTGTACTCCTCGGCCGTATCCGCAGTAACATACTTCTGATACTCCTGCAAATCTTCTTCTAATTGCAATTGCAACCCATCCATCTCATCCACAATCCGGATCATGGTATCAAACTGTGTAGCAATAATATGTGAAAGCGCTTCTTTATGAATGGTCTGTATAGTAGATTGAATATCACTCATGTCCGAAATACTTTCCATATACACATTTGCAATATCCGTACCGCTTTTATTTACACTTTTCACATTACGAAATGCCAACATATTTGATACAACTGCAAAAATTCCTAATATAAGAACAGGAATCAAAACTGCGGTTCTAATACTATAATTTATCTTATGCTTCATATGACGTCCCCCCTACTCTCTAGCTGTAATATCCTTAACTAACTGATTCATCACATGCTGTAAAGACTCTTTTCCAACATTACCTGTTGACATCTGCACACCAAATTCTGTTGCAGGCTCCCAATACTTTCCGCCTACACGTTGTAAGCTGCCATATTCAGACTGTTCAATCAATGCTTTAATGGCTATATTGGCTGATACTTCATCGGAAGCTGCCGCATTACTATTGGCAGGTCCCTGCCCTCTTTTTTCAAAACGAAGCTTCTGATTCTTCTCACTTACAATCCATTCAGCAAGTTTTGCAGCCCATTCTTTCTCATCGGAATATGCATTTACTCCTACCAACTTATATCCGGTGTAAGACCCCATCTGTACTTCTTTTCCAGCCACAGTATAGGTAGGCAATTTTGTTGCTGCATAATCCTTTCCCCAAATGGCCTTCATATCTTCACCGATCCATACACCACTGACACCTGCTATTACAGTACCGTTGGCTGCACCTTCCTTCAAAGCAACATCGTCAGCACTTACAAAACCTGCTGAATTGGCAATAGCGAGCATACTCTCCGCAACATCCGTTCCTTTAATATCACCTTTTTTGTTATTCCAAGTACAATAATTTGAAATACCATCCTCATTCAGTCCCAATTCCATACCGGTATTGGAAAAGAAGGAATACAGATACCATCCGGAATTCCAGTCCATGGTCATCTTCTTTCCTGAAGCTGCTGCTGCCTCCAAAATGGAATTCAGACTTCCTGCCTGCTCCTCAGAAATATATTTCTTATTGTAATATAAGAAATACCCATTATCTGCAGTTAACGGATAGGCATACATAGCATCATTAATGCTGGCAGCTTCCACAGCTCCCTCTAAAGATGCCCCCTTGATTACATCTCCATTCTCAATAGGTTTTAACACACCTGCTGCCGCTAATGCTCTCAACTGGTCATCTGCAAAGGAAAACACATCGGGAGACTCATTAATATTAGACAAAATCCCGTTCTTACATTCCGACTCTTCCTGTATTCCTAACGTGATGTCAAACTCTGCCTGCCCTTTATATTCTTCCTTAAAACTATCTACAATCTCCTGCAACAATTCCTGATCTGCTTCTGCTCCCCATACGGTAAGCGAAACCTTTCCGTCATCCTGTTTTTCATCTGATACATTTTTTAGTTCCAGATCATCAACCTTGCTACTGCCACCACATCCTGTGCACATTGAAATAGCAAGTCCTGTAACTAGCATACCGCTGATCCATCTCTTTCTCATGTCAGTTCCCCCTTTATTCTTTTGTCCTTAAAAAGCATCCTCTTTTGTCTTTTTCCTGCAAATTGCCTTATCATATCCCAAAATATTCACCCCTGAATATTTTACCCCTGAACCAAATTTACCGTTCATAACACAAAATGCTTACCCATATTTTAGCAGTTTTTGACTTTTTTTTCAACCCAAATATCTTACCTTTTCTTTCCAAAAATTCTTCTTACAATCTGAGCTAAATATGCCTTTTCTTGACATTCCTCAATCTGATCCCCACCTTCTACCTCGTTGGTGTATTTGTTTTTTATTGCCACTTTATCATAGGTTCCCAGTAACATCCACTCATATTCCAAATCAATGTGCCCTACATCGTATGCAAGATAACCTAGTTTACATAACTCATATCCCAAAACGGTAGCCGTCGGTCCAAGAGCTAAAAAAATCGGTCTGTCCTGTCCCAATTCACATGCCGCTTGGAAAATCTCATCATATTGATCAAAAGCATTTTGGGCTGGGCACAACACCCGCTGTATGCTTTTGGCATCTGCAAACAGATCGTTTCCTACCCCTAGTCTACTCCCTTCCCCTTCGATAATCAAAATATCCTTATTTCTCCACAATTCTCTGATTTTCTGAAAGTAGGATGGGCATTTTGTCTTCACCCGGTATCGAATATAGGGTCTGGTAATATTAGCCGACAAATACGTCACTTTGGAATCCAGATAACTAAGCCACTTTTTTCTCTCCCGGTAAATATGTCGAACCCAGTAACGGTAATCCTGTTCCGTTCGATTGGCAAAATCCAGCATATTTATCTCATCAAGCACTCCAATATAACAAGAATCAATGGGATTTCGCAAAATGTATTCCAATCGCTGTCCCAATTCTTTATTTGGCTCCTGGAAATTGATATGACCATTTTCCATAATGGATAATTCCCCATCCCCAAACCTTACAATCCCTTTATCTGAATGAATCAATGTATCCAATGACTGTTCCAACGACAAAATGGTAACCCTTTTTCCAAAAGCAATTCGAAGCTTTAATAGCACATATTTTACATTTACCTTTAAATCTTTCTTCCAGCACTTTAACTCTCGAAACTTTACTTTTAACCAGCCAGCCTTCCTCTGATATTCCTTATATTTGCGTTTCTGTCTCCATCGGTCCGTTTCTTCCGGAGAACATGCAAACCGCTCCATCTCTTCCATACGTTCCCGCTTCCCATTTTCCGGAAGATTCTCTTTCACTTCCTTCCAATGCTTTATGTACCAGTCACGAAGCCAATTGGCATACAAGGCATGATATTCCCATGTAGCAAAATAAAACTGTATACACCAATATGCTCCCTGATACAAAGACAAAGAATATAACTCCTGCTCTCCTTTTTCTTTAAAAAAAGCATTGCGTTCCCCATAAGCTTCACAGGCATGCTGATACTTATCAAACTTTCGTTGATTCATAATACTGTCTTCCCGCATACGGTAAAAATACAGTTTTTTACTGACTCTTGCCACTGTATTCGCCTCATAAAGCAATCGATAACTTACAAACTCATCCTCTACTTTTTTTCCAACTGGAAATCGCAACTGGGAAAACAATTCTCTTTTATATAATTTGTTCCAAACAACCGTGTAGGCTGTGTCATCACTGAGAAAATATTCCTCCATTACATTTGTGACAAGCCCACCACTTTCCAATGGACCGTTTGATACCTCCGGCATATTTTCTTCCATCAATCCATATTGTTCGGATACTTTTTCATAATCACACATGACAATATCCGCCTGTCTGTTCTCTGCCACATCATATAGCACCTCTATCATATTTGAGGCAATCTGGTCATCACTATCCACAAAGGAGATATACTCTCCTTTTGCTATAGAAAGACCTGCATTTCTCGCAGCCGATAAACCTTGATTTTCCTGATGTATCACCTGAATTCTCGTATCTTTTTTCTCATACTGATCGCAAATGCTACCACTATTGTCCAATGAGCCATCGTCCACCAAAATAATTTGCAAATTCTGATAAGTCTGTGCCAAAACAGAATCCAAACATCGCTCAATATAGGATGTCACCTGATAACAAGGTATAATGACGGAAATCAATGTTTTCTTATCCATAGCCTGCCCCCTCTCATTAAAATCACTCAATTTCCTTTAAATAATCATGATACGAACTATCACCATAACATAAAGGTGAATGTACTAATTTATCTTCGATACAAGCACTACCTAAGAAAAACACAATTGCAACAACCACAAAGAGAACTGCTCTATTCTTTCTCAAAGTCTCTCTATCTCTCAATGCTTTCTTTTCGATCAAAGAATGTATTTCTTTACACAGTAGATTCCATCCTAAAAGTGAATAAGGGAGTAACAACACAAAATAGGTAACCACATATTGTGATTTTGCCTCCCAAATCGTATGGAAAAGAAATCCTCCTATGAAAATAATAGGCAATATCAATTGTTTTATCTGTATTTTCCCTTTCCGTAACACAATCCAAGCACATGCTCCAATCAAAAATATGGTTTGTGACAAATTAAAATATATAGAAATCCCTTTTTTTCCTGATTCCTGTGTTAACTTCGCTATTGGTCCTGACACCTTTTTGACCGCTATATTCATTCTTTCTCTATTTATCTGATAGTTAATGAGCATTCCTTCGAAGGTAGGATTATTCCACTGTGAAGAATTTTTTTTCAAATAAAAGGATATTGCCTCACTTGGATGGGATATAAAATATTTTATTCTTTCTTCTATATCAGCCTTTGCAACCTGATCGGCCTTTTCTCTATCATACTCACACTCTTCATATAAGTCAGTATTATATCCATTATACCAAGTCGCTAGCGCGACGGCTAGCCCCAGTTACAATTAATTTCCCACTATTTAAAAATAAAAATAGCAGTTTTTGTATATTTGTAGTATTGTTAAGTTACCACACCAAACGCCACACAAATACCGCCAACTGCCATGATTATGATAACATTTTTTTCGAAACTTAACAACAACCAAATATCTAAATTTTTTATTCGTCCTCCTCCCTAAATGATTGTTTGTCTCATTTTTATTACATTCAATCATTTTAAGGAGGTTCCATTATGGACAAATATTTTAATCTTTATCGTGAGATGATCTCACTTCGCGGTCTCACTGACCATACCCT
>JBGVLO010000149.1:0-6787 GCA_045124315.1 Lachnospiraceae bacterium | reverse complement strand
AGTTAAAAAGATTTTTTTTATTGGTGTATAATTTTGGTTCGTTTAGGTTTTTTTTGTTATTTTTTTGTTTTATCCTGTTGTATTTAAAATTTTTAATAATCGACTCTATAACTATCTATCAGCATTGGGGATTGTTTTCATTCTTTCCCTTTATGTTTCATCCATAACCATTTTTTTGCTGAATAATGTTTTTAATTATTTGTTCTATTTCATTTTGGGGGCTATGATAAAGAATCAATGGGGAACAAAAATTTTTGATTTAAAACTAAATAAAATAATAACGTTTCTTTCTATCTGCGCACTGATAGCTGTCTGGATGCTGATTCTAAGAAGCAATGGGGCATATTCAGGTGTTTGTGCCGCATTAATTGGAATACTCACATTTTTTCTTTGCATGCAATTTAAATTGCCCGTATCATTTTTCAAAAGATTTGGAAAATACAGTCTTCAGCTTTACCTGTTTAATGGATATCTATTAGTGATTAGTAGAACAATTATAGTTAGTGTTCTGGGAATGACGAATCCTTTTATTATTATTGCGTTTAATATGTTGATTGACTTTTTCTTCTCCTATATGGTTATAAAGTACATTTGCGAGAAAATAAAACCTGTAAAATTTCTTATGGGTATGGTATAGATCAAATAAAAAAGGAGAGGGTACCATTCACAAATCCCCGTAATACACAAAAAGAAACCTTCGGAAAACATCCGTTTTCCAAAGGTTTCTTTCCTTTATCCTTCTATTTCACATGCAATACCATATTGGATGTGTCACTAAATCTCATCTAATAAATCACTTAAATCCCAATCCCAGATATCTTCGACATCGCCAGAATTCGAGTTTTCCTCTTCATCATTGCCGAAATTCGATCCTTCCTCTTCATCACCCGAACCATACCAACCATTGTTGTTACTATCGTCATTATTCGAATCGTTGTCATTCAAGTTGTCTCCTCCGGAAGAGCCTTGTGAATAACCATCTACCTCAACCTCTGCCTCTATACAAGCAGAAAAGAAATCATCTGTACTAGTATACTTCTTTCCTTTCCAAGTAATTGTTATCTGACTTGACAAATCATTTAAGGAGTACTTATGAATGTACTTTAAGTTGTCTGACATTTTTATCTTGGTCAAGTTCGAGCAAGCGTCGAACGCAAAGGATTCAATATCTGTTACAGAATTAGGAATCGTCACACTGGTAATCGTATCATTGGCCAAAAACGCCCAGGTATTTATCTTAACTACAGTATTTGGAATAACCACCTCTGTGAGACTATCTTTATAGTCAGGATCCACACCGTCTAATTCTGTCTTATCCTCTGAGAGTATTAATCCTTCAGCATCCGAAGCATCTTCTGAATCATCTGATACACTCGGAGTCGCTGTCACTCTTGGAGTTGCTGTAGTTTCTTCCTCGTCTTCCTCTCCTGCTGCTGGAGTTGCGGTCACTCTCGGTCCTGTTGTTCTCTCTGGTCTTGCTGTGGTTTCTTCCTCGTCTCCCTCTTCTGCTGTTGGAGTTGTTGTCACTCTCGGTCCTGTTGTTCTCTCTGGTCTTGCTGTGGTTTCTTCCTCGTCTCCCTCACCTGCTGCTGGAGTTGCGGTCACTCCCGGTCTTGAGGTTCTCTGTGGTCTTGCTGTAGAATCCCAATTATCCTCACTTGGATCTACTACCGGGCTTTCTGTTGTAATAGCCGGACCTGAACTTGATGCCGGTGCTGCATTTGTACCCTGGGCTGTTCCTGTACCTGGTGCTGTACTTGTGCTTGGCGCTCCACTTGCTGCAGGTGCTCCACTTGCTGCAGGTGCTCCGCTTGTTGCCGGTGCTCCACTTGGTTTTGCACTTGGTGATGCACTTGTAGTTGCACCTCCCTTACTTACGGTTACATTACAAGAAAGCGTTTTGGTGCCATTCTTTTTTCCTTTTTTATACTTAATTTTCACACTAATCTTAGACTGGCCTTCTTTTACACCCTTTACCGTTGCCTTCTTTGTATTTCCCTTAACGGTAACAACAGATGCATTAGCGGAAGACCATACAGCCTTCTTAATCTTTGTTCCATTTGCCTTAATGTTAACTTTCTGGCTAGCTCCCACACTAACACTCACTGACTTCTTTGCCAATGCTGGCGCCTTTGCTGCTGCACTTGCAGAATTTTGCGGCATAATTGAGATTGTCATAGCTGCGACTAATCCCATCACAAGTAATTTTTTTCTTTTCATGTTTCTTCTCCTTAAAAATGAATCTTTTTTTACACACATTTTATGTGTAATTCTTGTATTATTTATGTCTTTTTCCGAATTATTATACCTAATTTTGTCCCATTTGAAAATAAATTTTTACATAATTGTTACGGACTTGTTACAAAAAAGAGCATTCCGACCTGTCTCTACACAAGCCAAAATGCTCCTATCTGTCACTCTCTGATTTTATTTCTTATTGGCATCCAATAACTGCACCACTTCCTGTTCTGTGGTAAGTTCTTCCACCTGTCTTGCAACCTGATCCGCCTCTGCTTTTGTCCATTTGCGGATTACATTTCGTGTGCTTAACACTGATGTTGCGCTAACACTAAACTCTGACAATCCATAAGAAATCCACAATGGTACCAATCTTGGATCTGCTGCTGCCTCTCCACACATTCCAACCGGAATCCCTTCTTTTCTTCCAGTTACAATTACGTGATGGATGCAGCGAAGTACTGCAGGATCATAGGTGGAATACAAGTAGGATACATTGGCATTTCCTCGGTCTGCCACCATAGTATACTGGGTCAGATCGTTGGTTCCTATGCTAAAAAATGCAGCTTCTTTTGCAAATGCATCTGCCATCCAGGCTGCCGCAGGCGTCTCAATCATAACACCCACTGGAATGTCCTTATTGTATGCAATCTGTTCCTGATCCAACTCCTTCTTCAGATCTTCCACCATAGCCTTCACTTCTCTAAGTTCTTCTACTCTGGTAACCATAGGGACCATAATACGAATATCCCCAAAAGCACTGGCACAAAGCAATGCCCTTAACTGCATACGGTACATATCTCTTTGGCGCAAACACACACGGATTGCACGATAACCCAAAAACGGATTCTCCTCTTTGTCCAGATGCAAATATGGGATTTCCTTATCTCCACCTACATCCAGGGTACGTATGATAACCGGCTTTCCTTCCAGATTCTGTGCAACCTCTTTGTACGCTTCAAACTGTTCTTCCTCCGTTGGAACACTACTGCGATCCATGAAAAGAAATTCCGTACGAAACAACCCAATTCCTTCTCCGTCACGTTCCAGCACAGCATCACAATCCTTTGGTGTACCAATGTTGCAAACCAGTTCAAGCTTCTCTCCATCTGCTGTCTGGGTAGGCTGCCCAATCAGGCTCTTAAGTGCTTCCTTTTCCATTTGAAATTTCTCTCTCTTCTCCAAAATGGCCTTTTCTTCCTCCGCACTTGGCAATAACACTTCCCCGGTAAATCCATCCAACGCAACCTTATCCCCGTCTTTTAACGCTTCCGTAATATTAGGGATGCTGAGTACTGCAGGCACCTCCAGCGCTCTTGCTAAAATAGCCGAATGGGATGTCCTTCCTCCCACCTCTGTCAGGATACCCACCACATTTTCCTTGCAAATACCAACCGTCATGGATGGTCTCAGGTCTCTTGCCACCAACACAGTTCCCTTTGGCACTTTGCTAATATCAATCTCTTCTTTTCCAAGTAAGATTTTTAACAAACGCGCCTGCATATCCTGTAAATCGGTAACACGCTGGTTGGTCAATTCATCCTCCGCTGCGGAAAAGATTTGGATAAACATGTCACATACATTGGAAAATGCCCGTTCGGCACAAACTCCGTCTCGAATTTGATTTCGCACCTCGTCACTCATTGATGGATCCGATACCATCATCACATGACCTTCTAAAATCTCTGCCTCTTTCTGTCCTACGCGTGTACGCATATCTTCTGCCATAGCCAAAGTCTTCTCTGTAAAACAATCTACTGCAGCCTGATATCTTTGTTCCTCTGCCTGTGTATCCTGAACTTGCTTATCTTCAAAGGTGATATCTGCTTCCACAATCTTTACAACTGTTCCCACGCCATATCCGTCAGAGCCCCCAATTCCTTTCCACATAAAACCACCTCACTCATCCATCTACTAATTTATTTATTCACCAAAACCACTTTCAAACAGTGCAAGAATAGAATCCATGGCTGCCTCTTCCTGCTCTCCGTTGCAAATAAGCTCCACTTCCATTCCACATTTCAAACATCCACCAATGATCATCATAATACTCTTTGCATTAATCTCTTTCGTTCCAGATTTTATCTTAACCTCACATGGATATTTTGCTGCTTCCTTTGCTAATACACCTGCCGGACGCATGTGTAACCCCTGTTCATTTTTTATTGTAACTGTCTTGCTTACCATAAGACATTCTCCTTTCTAATTCCTTTTCTTCTCTATTGATTCTCTGTCTGTAACTTTTCTCAAACATTGACTTCTTTTCTCTGCACAATATCCGTCTCTCTTATGGCCATCCAGGGCATCATAATCCACCCCTTCCTTTTACAATTTTCCCTTTGGTTGCTATAACTTTGCAAATACCTCTTCAATCTTCTCTCTGGAAGCAAGATCCTCTGAAAACGCTGTTGCACCACCGGCTGCCGTTCCAAGTTTCAACGCATATGCATAGTCTTTTTTCTTCTGATACCCTGCCACAAAACCTGCTACCATGGAATCTCCGGCTCCAACGGAATTAATCACCTGTCCCTTTGCAACCCCCATCTTGTGAATCTCACCCTGTTCCGTCACAAGTATGGCACCGTCTCCAGCCATAGATACCAGCACGTTTCTGGCTCCTTCTTTTTGCAGTTCTTTTGCATAGAATACAATGTCCTCCTGTGTATCCAGCACCTTATCAAACATCTCGCCTAATTCATGATTATTTGGCTTGATCAAAAATGGATGATACTTTAATACATTGCGAAGCAGCTCTTTTGTAGCATCCACCACCACCGAAACCCCTTTGGGCTCAAGCCGCTTCATAATCTGCTCGTACACATCCGATGGCAAAGTATTGGGAATGCTTCCTGCCAATATCAACGTATCGTGATCTGTCAATCGCTCCAACTGGTGAAACAACTCTTCCAACTTCTCATGGGGAATGCTGGGGCCCTGAGCATTGACCTCCGTCTCTTCCCTGGTATCAACTCCTTTAATCTTCACATTAATACGAGTCAGCCCTTCATCCAAATGAATAAAATCTGTCTGAACACCCTGCTGCTTGATTCCCTGTTCCATCTCCTGTCCCGTAAATCCGGCTACAAACCCAAGTGCCACATTCTCCACTCCAAGATGTCCCATAATAATCGAAACATTGATTCCCTTTCCACCATAGAACACCTTCTCTCGCTGAGTTCGATTGACCCGATCCGGCACAAGCTGTGGAAGCCACATAACATAATCCAACGCCGGATTAAATGTAACTGTGTAAATCATGAATCCACCTCCCTTATCACCGTGTAATCCTTCCACTGTTGGTTCTCTAATTTATCCGTAATAATGCAAGCCTGCCCAAGTTGTCCAAATGTAATGGAGCTGATCTGTCCAAACTTGCTACTGTCCACCAAAATACATCTCATAAAACTACGGCTCATTACTTCCTTCTTAAGCACTGCCTCTGCCATATCCGGTGTGGTAAATCCATATTGCTCATGCACTCCGTTGGCTCCCATAAAACACTTGGTAAAATTATACTGCTTTACCATATCCAGAGCCACATTTCCAACCATAGCCTCTGTAGAAAGCTTCAACTCTCCTCCCAGCAAATATGCGGTATATCCTAACTGGGTCAGTTTCTTGGCATGGTCAATTCCATTTGTAACAAAAGCAGCCTTTGTATCTCCCAATAATGGAATCATATGACCGGTAGTCGTTCCTGCATCCAGATATACCAAATCCTCATCACGAATCAGGCTGACTGCGTAAGCTGCAATCTTCCTCTTCTCATCTGCGTATCGCGCTGCACGTTCTGCCACATTCTCATCCTCTGTGGTTCTCTCCACCGTAATAGCAGTAGCGCCACCATGTACTTTATTCAACTTCCCCATCTGTGCAAGAGAATGCAGATCTCTGCGAATGGTGGACTCAGATATGCCCAATACCTTTGTTAACTCTACCACTGTCACTGCTTTCTTCTCCTGCAGCAATTGTAGAATAATCTGATGTCTCTCTTCTGTTAACATTTGTTCCTCCTCCATTCCTTTCTATTGTGTGTCATTTCCACTCTCTCCATACATTTCGAATGTATATGATTATTTTTGACCGTTCATCTTTGTTTGTAATCATATTCTCTCATATTCTTCCATTTTTGTCAAGTGTATTTTGATACTTTTTGATTGTTTTTGATTGCTTTTGATTGTTTTAATACTCATATATTCAGACAGAGCCCTTGTTTCCGAATGTATGTTCGTTTTATATCAAAAAATATAGCCACTCAAAAAGTGGCTATCACAAGCATTTGTTCTATTTCATCCTCATGGCCTTAGTCTGTCAAGAACTTGATTGCATCGACATATCTCCCCCCAATCCATACCCGGTATAATCTGCGAACCCTCGGAAAGAGAAGATAGGTTAACAAACCAAGGGGTACAAACATTATAATGTGCTATCTCTAACCACACAAATACACAATTTCATCCAACAAACGTTCAATAAGCTTATAAATATCTACAGACGGATTCATCTGTGTAATATCCTTATCCATATCTTTTCCGGTATCTCTCCAATG
>JBGVLO010000148.1:0-17087 GCA_045124315.1 Lachnospiraceae bacterium | reverse complement strand
GTTACGGCTCACAGCAAGCTTACGCATGCAAATTGCTGTTTGCCACACCTAACTTACACTTTCATACGTCCTTGCACAGCAATGTGTGCAAGGACTACCTGAACTGTTACATAATAATTGCATACAAATAAAACCCAAACTCTTAACGTTTCATCAAGAGTTCGGGTTTTATTTAATCTTCTTTTAAATTAAGTATTTCAACCACTATTTCTATTATAAGGAGAATATAGAAATTCTCTCTGTTCACTAACGAAAACTCTTTACCCAGTTAATTAAAGAGTCATGATGAACATTGTCCATAACATCTTTTCTCATCTGATCCGTTACAGGACCGTTTTTCTCCATAATGGCTAAAATTGCTTCCTGTAAACCTGCAATTTTACCACGCTCGAAATCATCTGATTTCGGTTCTACAGAAGTGGAAGATTTTGCAGTTTTTGGAGATGTTGATTTTTGTTCTGTAGTTTTAGGTTCAACAGCTTTTAGTGCTGCAGCACTTTTCTTTTCAGGGGCTGATGTTGCCTCTTTTTTAGTAGGTTTCTTCTGTTCCTTTTTCGTGCTGGTAACTTTGGAAGTATCAATGGTTGTCTCCACTGGAACTGCTGCCCCGTATGCTTTTGCAGGCACCCATATATCTCCACTGTTTGCTTTTACATTAACTGTAATATGATGATTAGTCGGCTGAACTTTCTGACCGGATAATGCTCCGATATATTCTTCCTCGCAATCTACTGGTAAAGTCATTGTGAAATCAATGTCATCGTTATTTACAGTTACAACCACGCAAGTTCCATTATAACTTCTGGAAAATGCATATTGTCGGTTCATTAACTGTAATTCACGGTAATCTCCATAAGACAAAGCCGGTACTTTGTTACGAATTTCTCCCAAAGCTGCAACTAGTTTTGTACATGGATTGTTTTCTTTTGCATCTTTAAAATCTTTTAAATCCAAAGCTGGACGCAAAGAATCGTCGGACCATTTTTCCTTCTTACCTTCAATCCCAAACTCAGAACCATAGTAAAGGGAAGGAATTCCCGGAAGTGTATACAGCAATATGTGTACCGGCGCAAAATGCGCTTTGTTTGACAATTTTGTATAGATACGCTCCACATCATGGTTATCTACGAAATTGTATAATTTTAAACCATCCGGTTTGTTACCACCTAATTCATATAAACGTTTTACCGTATGTGCGATTTCAAAATAATTGTGATCATTGTGTCCGGAATACAATGCTTTGTGTAACTGATAGTTTGTAACAGAATGCAAAGTACCCTCATTTACCCAACGATTGTAATCTCCATGAATGACTTCACCCATTAACCAGAAATCCGGTTTTACTTCGTTTGCTACTGCACGTAAAGTCTTCATAAAGTCAAAATCCAATACATCGGCTGCATCCAAACGAATACCATCCACATCGAATTCCTTCACCCAGAAACGAATGACATCACTGATATAGTCTTTCACGGCAGGATTTCTCTGATTCAATTTTACCAACAGATTATATCCTCCCCAATTTTCGTAGGAAAAACCATCGTTGTATTCATTGTTTCCACCAAAATTCACATTACAGTACCAGTCTTTGTATTGCGAATTCTCACGATTCTGCTGAATGTCTTTAAAAGCAAAGAAATCCCTACCTGTGTGATTGAATACACCATCAAAAATAACACGAATGCCCTTGTCGTGACAATGCTTAACAAAATCTTTCAAATCATCATTGGTTCCTAAACGACTATCTAATTTTTTGTAGTCTGTTGTCTCGTAGCCATGTCCTACCGATTCAAACAAAGGACCGATATAAATTGCATTGACTCCAATGTCTTTTAAATGATCAATCCAAGGGATTAATGTTGGTAACCGATGTTCTGGTTCTCCATATGCATTTTCTTTCGGTGCCCCTGTTAATCCTAAGGGATAAATGTGATAAAATACCGCCTCATCATACCATGCCATAACGCTCTACCTCTCTTTTCTTTATGTAATGATGCAGGGGTCAAAAGGTATTTTGCCCCCCATGATACCTACGAATTGCCACGCTGGTACCAGTTCCTGCAATTCTACAAACTTTCAGAATTTGCTGATTTACTGTGTAAATTGCGATTGTAGTTATTCGATATCCAAGAGATACACAAGATAACTAAGCTTAGTATAACATCTTTTTCTTACTATGGAGTTACAATTATTTTAAATTTTCATTATAGTTTAGAGTGAATTTGTTATCCTCTTTTGCGCTTTTGACCAAAATGACTTTTTTGTGTCACATGTTGTGTACAGAGCATCTGTGCATAGTAATAAAAATTTCGCATTATAGCAGGGCAAAGCATGCAATTCCCCTGTGACACTACATGATTAAGTAGAACTGAGTTAATAATCAGCACGTTTGAGAATACAAACACCTAGAGGATTAGGACCAGTATGAACGCCAATTGTAGCACCAATCTGATAGATTGGAATTTCTTTCACACCAGCATCTTTTATGATATCTAAAAACACCATCAACATATCTCGAAACTCTTCTGCCTCTTCACGGGAATATCCATAGCCAATACAGATGCTGTACTTCTGCATATCTATATTGAATTCTTTTAGATGATCCTGTAGCAAACCAATTACCTTTGTCATGGATTTCTTTCTACTTCTGACAATTCCAGATGAAAAAATCTCGCCTTCTTTTAATGTGATCAATGGTTTGATATTTAGCAAAGAACCAGCTATGCCTGCAACCTTTCCGATTCTTCCGCCGTGTTTTAAGTAATCAATGCTGCCGATGGTAAAGAAAATACGACCAGAAGAACGTATTTCTTTTAATCTGGTAATAGCATCTTCGTAATTGTACCCATTATCTCTTAATCTGCATGCTTCCAATACATACAATCCCTGTAGAACAGTGTTGATTTGAGAATCGATTATTTCAATGACTGCATTTGGATATTCCTCTAAAATCATGTCTATTGCATTCATTGCCGATTGATAGGAGGCACTAAATTTCATTGTGATACAGATGCAGATCATGGGAATATTCTGCACTGCATATTTTTCGAATATATCATAATAATCCTGAGCAGACGGACAAGAAGTCTTTGGAAATACATTAGGATAATCTATCATTTGCTGGTAAAAATCACGCACACCAACTTCTTCTACTTCTTTTTGGTATGTTTCCGAATCAAAGGAAACATAAAATGGTACAATTTCTATATTTTTTTCTTTTGCTAACTCCTGTGATAAATCACAAGAACCATCACTGATAATTTGATAATTCATGATCTTCTCCTTTTCTCAATGAAGTTATAATGTAATGATATGATACCTGGGTCAAAAGGTCTGAACCCACATGAGCTTGCTCAATTGTGGGTGAGTGTCCTTGGGCCTCGCCAAACATGAGGGAGTACCGATTTACGCAGTAAATCAGCGAATTCCGAATGTTTGTAGAATTGCGGGAGCTGCTAGCAGCGTAGCAATTCGTAGGTATCATTGGGTTAAAAGTTCTGAAACCGCAGGATCTTTTCCCTAAACATTATGTATTTACAGTATATCAGTTTATTGTTGTTGCATCAAGTGGTTTTCTAAACCATGTCTTGCAACACAATGGAATGGACAAGTTCTGTATGCACATTTCCCAATAGATCTCTGGAATTTGGCATAGCATACTGGAATGTGAAACCGCATTTCTCCTGAAGTCTTTTTGAACGTGTGTTTTCGGAGGAGCATCCACACCAGACTTTGTCTAATTTTAATTCTTTAAGGGAAAAACGAAGCATTCCGTTTATTACTTCCTGCATAATATGATGTCCCCAATAGGGTTTTCCTAACCAAAAAGTTAGTTCTCCTTCGTTGTCCCCAATTTCATAATTGCTTGCCTCTCCAATCAATATAGAGATACAACCGATGACAGATTCTCTTTCATGTGTTGTAATAGCAAAAAAACCCCAGGAAGTTAACAATTCGTCAATGATATACTGACTCTGATGTAAGTTTTGTAATGCCGGCCATCCGGCTGCATGTGCCAAATCAGGATCAGAAGCAAGGTATAACAGGGAAATGGCATCTCGACTGCTCCATGGGCGCATAGTGTAATGTTTGGTATTGATTTTCATAGTAATAGACTCCTTATATAACAAAGTGAACAAATCTGCTTTGTTATTTCATATAAAAAAGACATCTATAACAAGGATTTACGATGTAATAGATATCTTTTTTATTTCACTGTTTTAATTCTATAATATTGGGACTAAATGGTATTCTGCCTCATGCATCGTTCTGTTATAATAGTTCGATGTTCTCTAGTTCCTTTGGTGGTAAATGCTTTGTAGAATTATTTACGAACTTCTGTACTTCTTTCTTTGCTTCCTGGATTGGAATATTTGTACCTGCACCAGCAACGCAACCACCTGGACAACCCATACCTTCGATCAGACATCCGTTCTTCTTGCCGGCCTTTGCCAATAGTAGTATCTTTCTACACTCGTCTAATCCTTCTGCGTGCTCGATGTTTACTGTTACATCTGGATAGTACTCTCTGATACACTGCTCAATGGCATCCGCCACTCCACCGGCAACAGCATACCCACGACCGGCGCCAGTTGCATCATGAACCGATTCTTCATTTTTGTAATTACTAAAATCTATATTATTGGCATCAAAAATACCTGCCAGTTCCTCAAAGGTGATTACAAAGTCTACATCACTTCGTACATTTTTTCTGGATGCTTCTAATTTCTTGGCAGCACATGGTCCAATAAATACAACTTTTGCATCCGGATATTCCTGTTTTACACTTCTGGCCGTAGCAACCATAGGGGTTAGTGCATTAGAAACACTATCGATCAATTCTGGGAAATATTTTTTTGCCAGCATTGACCAAGAAGGACAACAGGAAGTTAACAAAAATGGAAGTTCCTCTGTGGTAACTTTTTCTACATAATGATGTGCCTCTTTGATTGCTCCCATGTCTGCACCAAGAGCAACTTCAAATACATTGGTAAATCCGATTTCCATAAGGGCTGCTTTGATATTCTTTATTGTGGCGTTTTTTCCAAACTGACCAACAATTGCAGGAGCTATGATCGCTATAACGTCTGCGTGATTTTTCATAGCGCGTACCAACTGAAATACCTGAGATTTATCTGCAATGGCGCCAAACGGACAACTTACCATACACATACCACAAGATACGCACTTATCCGGATCAATGCTTGCACGTCCATGTTTATCGGAACCGATGGCATTAACACCACAAGCCTTTTGACATGGACGCTCTTTTTTGGCGATGGCATCATAAGGACAGACATTTTTACATCTTCCACATTTGATACATTTTTCCTGATCAATAAAGGATTTTCCATTTACCATGGAAATGGCACCTTTTGGACATACTTCAGAACATGGATGTGCCACACAACCACGACACATATTACTTACTTCGTATTTGTTTTCGTCACATGATTCGCACGCAGATGGAATTACCTGCATCAAAGGTGGCTCGTAATATTTACTGTCAATATTACTCTCCTGAATACCGTCTGTAATATGAACCGGTTTATCTTCTGGACGAAGGGACATTCCCATTGCTAAACGGACACGCTCTGATACTACGGCGCGTTCACGATAGATACTTTCTCTATGTTGTGCCTCATCACCTGAAATCAGTTTATATGGGATTGCTTCGATATCATTGTTAATATTCTCTGAATTATATGCTACATTTGCAACCTCACGAAAAATTTCACGTCTTATTTTTCTTACAGGGGTATCAATTCCACGCATAGATTTCTTCCTTTCCATCTTTCCTGTTTATTCTAATTATTTATTTCGTTTGATAAAATCCAATAACTCTTCTTTGCTGATCAGACCAATGGAAATATCCACTGTCTTGTTGTCTTTAATAAAGGCAAGAGTTGGTATACTCTTTACACCGAATTGCATAACTAAATCCGGTTCACTATCTGCATTTACCTTATAGAAGTCTACATCTTCAAATTCTTCACTGACACTTTCAAAAACAGGTGCCAGCATTTGACATGGGCCACACCAGCTTGCCCAAAAATCAATTACAGATAATTTACTTTTATTTAAAATTTCATCTTTAAAGTTTTCTTTTGTCAACTCTTTATAATGTTTCATTTTCATACACCCTTCCTAATCCATTCTCCATTTTTACATTTCAATCATTTGTGCAGAAACAGTATTACTCTTCTTTTCTACGCAATAAGTCTAAATATTCTAATTTCATTCCTAGATTCACAAAAATTTTCTGCTTTGGATGAGGACAACTGTCCATAGGGGTTCCATTTTCATCTGTAATTGCTTTTACAGTTGCAAATAGATTGTCCCCATTTGGCTTCATAACTTCAATGGTTTCACCTACTGAAAACTTATTTCGTTGCTCCAAAGCATACATACCCTGATCGTTTTGCTCCCCAATCAATCCAAGATATGTATATTCGCGTATATATGTGTTGCTATCATAAATCTGGGTATCATGTGTAGTTGGCCCATAGAAAAATCCTGTTGTAAATTGTCTATAGGTACATTTTGCGATTTCCTCTTTGTAGTGAGGGATATTCTGCTCATACAATGCCGGATCTTTAAAATGATCATCAATTGCCTGACGATAGGTTCTTGCAACAGTTGCAACATACAAAGCTGTTTTCATTCTACCTTCAATTTTCATACTGTCAATTCCTGCATTGACAATGTCAGGAATGTGCTCGATCATACATAAGTCCTTAGAGTTAAAGATGTACGTACCACGCTCATTTTCCTCTATTGGCAAATACTCGCCAGGGCGACTCTCTTCTGTGATGTAATATTTCCAACGGCATGGATGGGTACATGCACCAAGATTGGCGTCTCTTCCTGTAAAATAATTACTCAGCAGACAGCGACCAGAATAAGAAATACACATAGCCCCATGTACGAACGTTTCAATTTCAAGCTCGTCTGGGATGTTTGCACGTATCTCACCTATTTCACGAATGGACAATTCTCTGGCAGAGACCACTCTTGTAGCACCTTGTTCGTGCCAAAAACGGTATGTCTGATAATTCACGTTGTTTGCCTGTGTGCTAATGTGAATGTCAATTTCAGGACAAACTTCCTTGGCAATCATAAATACACCAGGATCGGATATGATCAGTGCATCCGGCTTGATTTCCTTTAACTCTTTAAAATATTCATAACAAGCATTCAGATCACGATTATGTGCTGTTATATTGGCAGTTACATACACCTGTTTTCCATGTTCATGTGCAAATGCAATTCCTTCTTTCATGTCCTCTTTGGAGAAGTTCTTTGCTTTTGCACGCAAACTAAACATTTCACCACCAATGTAAACCGCATCTGCACCATAAGTAACTGCGACTTTCAGTACTTCTAAATTACTGGCCGGTATCAATAACTCTGGCTTCTCTCTTCTCATAATATCCTCACTTTCTCCAGCTTGTATCTGTGTATGACATTAGTTATTGTACTAAAAAAATTCCCATCTGTGTACTCTATTTTCTTACCATTTTTATCCATAATCATTTTATTCTTGTACTTAGCGTAACCCCATCACCCATAGGTAAAATCACTGTTTTTAATTGTTCGTGATGGGTTAACAGATAGAGATAATCCCGCATTCGGGAATGAATGGTTCGGTTTCTTTTAATAATTGCATATCTGGACTTTACAATGTCTCCATCCTGCAATACATTATCGGACACAAGTAATCCATCTTTCGCAAGTAGTTGCATGATATCATCAAAAAAATGCAAATACTGCCCTTTTGCAGCATCCATAAAAATCATATCATACTGCTTGTTATCTGCAACTAATTGTTTTAAAATATCAGTTGCATCCCCTTCTAACAGTGTAATCCGATCTGTTTTTTCTGCAAATTTAAAATTCTCTTTTGCTTTTTCAATACGCTGTGGAACTTTTTCAATTGTAGTAATATGTCCATTTTCCTGCATCTCTTCACTCATCAAAACTGCAGAAAAACCAACTGCACATCCAACTTCTAAAATTCTCTTCGGTTTCTGCATCCGTACAAGAAATTGAAGCAATGTTTGCGTTGGCTTCTTTATGATAGGCACCTCATCATCCAATGCCGCTTTTTCGATTATCTTAAGTTTATTCGAAAGTTCTGAGTCGAGGGAATGAATATACATTTGTACTCTGTCATTTTCAATCATAATTAACCTCTAATTCTCTCCAGCTTCTTCTGAAGCTGTAAGTATTTCTAATATCTCTCCATAGTTCTGTGAGGTATTTAATTGATAGGTTCCTGTTTGTATGCAATGCAACTGATCGAATGATAATTTACAACGTAGCCAAAAACTGTCAGCATTTAAGATCACATGTTCAGCTTCTAAATTATGAGCAATGGTCCGCAAATCATCACTTTCTGAAATTTGGATCGTTACATCCTTTCCAGGACTATCTTCTACCGAAACATCACCAAAAATCGGATAAGTGAATTGGTAGGCATTGTTCGCCAGTTTAGAAACAATCACAATAACTGCCAAATAAAAGAATACTGTTAAAAATAGATGCATTGACAATTCAGCCAATTCTAAACTCAACGGAGTTTGCTTTTTTCTATTTTTATCCAAACTTTGACGAGAACGCACGGAGTTCCGTCTTGCCTCTTGGTTCTCCAATTTCACTTACTCCTTCCAAAATGATAAAAAATCGTAATTGACTAGAGGGTACAATTTGTAAAGTGCCAAATATACACAGGTGCACCCTCTAAACAGTTATAAAAAGTCTATGTTGATGTCTATTTGATTATCAATCTTTTGCGTAATTTTTCGAATCATTTTTATATAACGACGTTCTGCTGAAAGATACTCTTTCACTTCTGAACGATTGAGAACATCCTCATATTCTTTGTTTAAATTGACACAAGCTTCCATGATATCTATATTCTGATTCATTTGGATTTCGAAGTTTCGTCTGCGATATTCATTTAATCGATTATATACCTGTTCATCTTTTGCAATTGAACGATCTAACATCTGATACTGTGTATATTCATTGCTGACATGTATAGCATCAATAAGTTGATCTAATTGCTGCATTACATTATTCATAATGATATTCTCCCCCTCAAACCACTACACTTCCATAATAATTGGAAGGATCATAGGATTTCTCTTTGTCTTCTTCCATAAATAATCGCTTAATGTATCTTTGATTTCAGTTTTAATCTTACCCCAGTCAGTAACATTGGTATCCAGACAATGTTCTAATGCATCATTTACCACTTCTCTCGCTTCTTCCATAAGGTTTTCAGATTCTCTAACATATACAAATCCTCTGGAAACTAAATCCGGACCAGAAAGTACCTGATTGCTGTACTTTTCTAATGTTACTACTACAATAATCAATCCATTTTCTGATAAATGTTGGCGATCCCTTAATACAATATTTCCAACATCTCCAACACCAAGACCATCTACTAAAATCCCCTGTGCAGGTACATGATCTACGATTTTTGCTTTCTCTTCTGATAATTCCAATACATCTCCAGAACGCATTAGTACAACATTTTCCTTAGGAATTCCCATGGACTGGGCTAATTCACTATGGGTACTTAAGTGACGAAATTCACCATGTACGGGAATTGCATATTTTGGTTTTGTTAATGCATAGATCAATTTTAACTCTTCCTGACAGGCATGTCCAGATACATGTGTATTTTCAAAGATAACCTTGGCACCTTTTTGGGATAGTTCGTTGATAATCTTTGATACAGATTTTTCATTTCCAGGAATCGGAGAAGAACTAAATACGATTACATCTCCAGGTTGTATTGTGACTTTTCTATGAATGGATGCAGCCATTCTTGATAAAGCTGCCATAGATTCTCCCTGGCTACCTGTTGTAATTAATACAATCTGTTCATCTGTATAATTTTTCATTTCTTCGATGTCGATCAATGTACCGTCCGGAACATTAAGATACCCTAATTCTACTGCGGTACCGATAATATTTACCATACTACGGCCTTCTACCACGACTTTTCTCTTATATTTTACAGCAGAATTGATAATTTGCTGCACACGATCCACGTTTGATGCAAATGTTGCAATGATAATACGCTTGGTCATGTGATCTGAAAAGATGGTATCAATGGTTTTTCCAACGGTTCTTTCAGACATGGTAAAACCGGAACGCATAACATTTGTACTGTCTGCCATCAATGCTAACACACCTTTTTTGCCAATTTCTGCGAAACGCTGTAAATCAATAGGTTCTCCAAATACAGGAGTATAATCCACTTTAAAATCTCCGGTATGAACTACAATACCTGCAGGAGTATAGATTGCAAGAGCTGCAGCATCTGCAATACTATGATTAGTTCGAATGAACTCAATACGGAAACACCCTAGATTGATAGACTGTCCATATTTTATCACCTTACGTTTAGTAGATTTCATTAAATTGTGCTCTTTTAATTTGTTTTCAATGATACCAATTGTGAGTTTTGTTGCATAAATCGGAACATTAATTTCTTTTAGCACATATGGCAAACTACCAATGTGATCTTCATGACCATGTGTAATTACAAAACCCTTTACTTTATCTCTGTTTTCTTTTAGATATGTGATGTCAGGAATCACAAGATCAATTCCTAACATATCCTCTTCAGGAAATGATAATCCACAATCTACAACAATAATTGTATCTTCATACTCAAATGCTGTTATGTTCATCCCAATCTGTTCTAATCCGCCCAAAGGAATAATCTTTACCCCTTTGTCCGTAACTTTTTTTGCTTTCAAAAAAATACACCTCCACAAATCTGGACAGGCTACTAGGCGTATAAATATGCAATTATTTATAGGCACACAAATAAAAGGGCATCAGCATACCAATCACATTGGCTTTGCCCAAATATTTTTATTCACACAAAAGCAAGCGTTTCCACATACGAAACGACCTGGCTATCCATGTGTTGCACGTATCTATATCCATCCTATGCGCAGAATTCTTCGCACATAGCACTCATATTTATACGTATAAGTATATGTCCGCACTTAAATCTATTTAGTAAAAGAACGTAATACGTTCTATTTCTCAAATTCAATATCCTCAAGTAATTCAGAGAAAACCTTAGAAATGGCCTCTATCTCATTCTCATCTTCGACCGGAATATACGTAATTTCCTTTTCGTCAGATTGTTGTTCTTTTAAAATCATAGCACTTTCTTCGTCTTCTACATCAACGGCTAATAGATAATTGACACCATTAATCATAGTCTCTTCTATAATTTCAAGCTGCACTTCTGTGCCATCTTCCACAATAAATGTAATAATATTCTCTTTTTCCATAATCTTTCCTTTACTAGCTCAAAGAATTCGATTCTTTTTCATGAGAAAGCATATCCAAATAGTTTTGCAAGATAACGGTAGCGGCAACCTTGTCAACTACTTCATATCTCTTCTCACGTCTCACATTTCCCTCGATCATAGCATTGTGGGCTGAAACGGTAGAAAGTCTCTCATCAAATAGAATCACTTCTAAACCTGTTCTTCTTTCCAACATTGCTTTAAAATCTTCTGATTTCTCGCAACGATCACCTATTGTATTGTTCATATTTTTCGGATAACCTAGTACGATCTTCTCAACAGAATATTCCGCAATTAATGCTTCAATGCGTGCTAATGTCTGACGAAGTTTATTCTCCTGTTTTCTGCGAATCACCTCTATACCTTGTGCTGTTAACAGTAATTCGTCACTAACTGCAACACCCACAGTAACAGATCCATAGTCTAAACCCATTATTCTCATTCAAACACGTCCTTTTATCATTAATTGCGATTCTTTAGATTGTTCTCAATATAATCTCCAAGTAATTCTTCGATAATTTCATCACGTTCTACTTTCATGATTAAACTACGTGCTCCATTGTAACTTGTAATGTAAGTGGGATCTCCCGACATAACATATCCTACAATCTGGTTCACCGGATTATATCCTTTTTCTGTTAAAGCATCATAAACCTGTGCAATAATATCGTTTACTTTTACTTCCTGAGCTTTCTGAGTCTTAAAAAACTGTGTATGACTTATCTCGTTCATATTTGTTACCTCTCTTTGTTTCTTAATGTTTGAAGTATGTTCATAAACAAATACGTAACTATCTGTCTTATAATCATGTCTTCTTATATGTTATCAACTACAAATTGCAGTTGCGTAAATCTATAAAATTTTATCCGAACAATAATCAATTACTTATATCATAATATAAACAAAGAGAAATATCAACCTATTTTTCCAAGTAACAAGTCTGCTTTTAAATGTTTCTCAATGGAAACACTACAAATTTCATTAATCAATTTGTCACTTTTTTCATCTGCTTCTATTGCAATTTTTAGATATCTTTCGGTATGGCCAACTATATAATCCGTTCCGTCAATTTCAACGATTTCTTCAAATAATACATTTTGTTTTTTGTCAATGAACTTTTCCTGATATTCTTTTTGTAATGTTGCGTCTAATGCAAGAAGTATACTACTACGTTCTGTTTTTACCTGTTCATTGATCTGTGGCTTCATTCCTTCTGCACGTGTTCCTTTTCGAACAGAAAATTTAAAAATGTGCATTTGTGAAAAGGCTATTTCTTTTAAGAATTTCTGGGTTTCTTCAAATTCATCTGAAGTTTCTCCAGGGAATCCAACAATTACATCCGTTGTAATAGCAGGCAAATCATAGAATTTTCTTAGGATGTCACAACTGGTTTTGTAATCATCTGTATTGTATCTGCGATTCATTCTCTTTAAAGTTTCATCACATCCGCTTTGAAGAGATAAATGAAAATGAGGACAGATTTTTTCTAATTTCACAAGCTCAGAAACAAATTCTTGCGTAATAACCCTTGGTTCCAAAGATCCCAAGCGAATTCGCTCTACTCCTTCTAACGCATTTAATTTTTGTAATAATGCCAATAATGGTTTTCCTTCTAACTTCATAAAATCACTATTTTGTTCATCTGCACCATAGGAAGAGAGATGAATTCCATTTATGACAAATTCTTTGTATCCTTTTTTTACTAACTTCTGAATTTCGTCGATAACATCTTCTTCCTTGCGACTTCTTACACGTCCTCTGGCAAAAGGAATGATACAATAAGAGCAGAATTGATTGCATCCATCTTGAATTTTGATAAATGCACGAGTATGCTCTCCTGCATCCTCAATATGCATGTCCTCATAGGAAGGAGAAGCAAATACATCAACAATAAATTTGCATTTTGCATGATCCTTTCTATAATCCTCTATTACAGAAACAATGCTGTGTTTTTGATTATTCCCGACTACAATATCGATTGCATCGTCCTTTTCTAAAATATCTTTTGCAGCTTGTACGTAACAGCCTGCTGCCACAACAATCGCATCCGGATTACTTTTCTTTGCTTTGTGCAGCATTTGTCTGGATTTCCGATCTGCCATATTTGTAACGGAACAAGTATTTACAATATAAATGTCTGCAGTATCCGAAAAATCTACAATTTGATATCCCGCTTCTCGAAATAACAATTGCATGGCATTTGTTTCATAAGTATTCACTTTACATCCTAATGTTAAAAAGGCAACATAACCATTTGTCTGCATCTTATTGCACCTGCTTTCTATAATTATTAATCAAAAACTACATAATATGTGTACTAAATTCTGTTTTTTTGTGTATACATACCAAAAATTTTCACTTTTCTTATTGACTTTTTATACATGAAACAGTACTATATTAATGTACATAATAAAAGTAATGGGAGGATTTTTATCATGAAGAAAGTAAAGATTTCATTAAACTCAATCGACAAAGTAAAATCATTTGTTAACGATGTAACAAAATTTGATACTGATTTCGATCTTGTATCTGGAAGATACGTAATTGATGCAAAGTCTATTATGGGTATTTTTAGCTTAGATCTTTCAAATACTATTGATTTGAACATCCACAGCGAAGATACAGACGAAATCATGAAAGTATTAAAGCCATACATTGTTGAATAATCGAAAGTTTAATTCCATATGGAACTATTAGAAGCTGTTACTTATGATGTAACAGCTTCTTTTTTTATCTTTATCGCTATTCTGGCTGAATGGTAATCACTTCTACTGTATCTAATGCAACCTGAAACATTTCATCAATTTTCTCTATCAAATGTGTCTCTGATTTCTGAATCGATGTTAAAGTCGGCTTAGTAACAGGATGTTTTGCCACAAAGGTAGTACAACAGTCTTCGTATGGTTGAATGGAAATTTCATAAGTCCCAATCTGTTCTGCAATATTTACAATATCCTGTTTATCAAAAGCGATGACCGGACGATAGATTGGCATGGTACATGCTTCCTCAATTACTGCCATACTTTGCATAGTTTGACTTGCAACCTGACCAATACTTTCCCCTGTAACAAGTCCAAGTGCACCTGTTTTTTCTGCCAAAGCCTGTGCAACGCGGACCATATATCGTTTCATGATGATAGTCAATTGATCGTGTGGACACTGATCATAGATATACATTTGAATATCTGTAAAGTAAATGACATGCAAACGGATTGGACCTGTATAACGGGAAACTCTGGTTGCAAGATCAATGACTTTTTGTTTTGCTCTTTCACTTGTGTAAGGCGGGGCATGAAAATAAACTGCATCTACCTGTACACCTCGTTTTGCAATCATATAAGTGGAAACCGGACTGTCGATTCCGCCTGATAACAATACCATTGCTTTTCCACCAGTACCTACAGGCAATCCACCAAGGCCCGGAATCACTACAGAATAAATATTGGTCTGTTTTCGAATTTCTACAGTAATTACCACTTCCGGATTATGAATGTCTACTTTTAATTCAGGGAAAGCTTCCAGTAATTCTGCTCCCATATCCATACAAATTTGTGGAGAAGTCTTTGGATAGGCTTTGTCTGCTCGCTTTGCCGCTACTTTAAATGTGAAATTTTTATTTTCGTATACTTCTTCCACATACTTCTTTGTTTCTGCCACTACTGTTTCCCAATCTGTTTCATCTACGATCTTAACCGGACAGATTGCTACAATACCAAATACACACCGCAATGCTTCAATTACTTCGTCATAATCGTATTCAGAAGTAGCTTCCACATAGATACGTCCCATTTCTTTGGTAATCTCAAATGTTCCATCTACACGGGAAAGTGCATGCTTAATTTGATCTCTCAGTGCGTTCTCAAAAATATATCGGTTCTTTCCCTTGATACCAATTTCTGCATATTTAATTAAAAAAGCTTTATACAACATTCTATTGTTCCTTTCTATCTTCTTACATATTTGCGCAATACCGGTAGCAATTCGCTCAAGGAAGCCACTGCATAATCCAGTTCTTCTTTTGTAGTAAATACAGAGAAACTAAAACGAATGGTAGCTTCCACATCTTCCTTTGGCAATCCGATGGCCTGTAAAGTACCACTCAATGCTGGATGGTTCGAAGAACAAGCGGAACCAGATGATACATATACCCCTTTATCCTCTAAAGCATGCAATAATGTTTCGCTTCTGACACCATGTGCAGTAACACTTACTACATGAGGAGCCGTATCTCTAATATCTAAACCTGCTATTGCGTTAACAGATACACGATCTAGTTTCTGCAACTGCTGAATAAAATAGGATTTTAGTTCGTATAATGCATCTATTTTACTCTCATGTTCCGCGTAGATTAATTCCACTGCTTTTCCTAATCCAGCAATTCCAGGTACATTTTCAGTTCCTGAACGCATACCATTTTGTTGTCCACCACCATATATATATGGAAAAATCTTTGTTCTATCCATTACATATAAAAAACCAATGCCTTTTGGACCATGTATTTTATGACCACTGACAGAAAGAAGATCAATCTGTATTTTCTTTGGGTAAATTTTAAATTTCCCAAAACTTTGAATTGCATCCACATGGAAAAGAATATCCGCTTTTTTTTCTTTAATTGCTTTTCCTATTCTGGCAATATCTTCTATTGTACCAATTTCGTTATTCACATGCATAATAGACACTAATTGTGTGTCTTCACAAATTTCATTGAGCAGCTCTTCCATGCATACAAATCCATTTTTATCTACAGACACAAAGCTGATTCGAAATCCTTGTTCTTCCAGGTATAACAAAGGATTATGAACAGAGGCATGTTCGATTTTTGTAGTGATGATATGCATACCTTTCCGTTTGTTCGCCATTGCAACACCGATCAAAGCCTGATTGTTTGATTCTGTTCCACCTGATGTAAATATAATCTCTTTTTCTTCTACCTTCAATGCTTTTGCAATCTGTTTTTTTGCATATTTTATATATTTTTCTGCTTCTATCCCTTTATTATGCAGAGAAGATGGATTTCCATAGGCCTTTTCCATTGTCTCCATCATTATTTCACGCACTTCCGGAAAAGGCATGGTAGTTGCCGCATTATCCAAATAGGCTTCCATATTGGTTCCTCCGTTTCCATTAATCGTAGTGTATTTTTATTGATGCTGACATTCCAATTCAAACATCAAAACAGATAATATTGTAAGACCTGCTGTTTCTGTCCGTAAAATCCGTTTTCCCAATGTTATGGTTTGAAAGCCACAGGACAAGGCTTGTTCAATTTCTTTGGCATCAAATCCGCCTTCTGGCCCTATAAAAATCCCGATGGATTTCTGTTTACAGGCTTCCCTTAAGGTCTCTCTAGACTGAAGGATTCCTTCAGCCTGTTCATAAGGGACAATGGCACAATCCAGTTCCTTGGCTTTCTCTAATGCTTTCTGAAAAGTCATTACAGGGTGAATGGAAGGGATCATCCCCCGTCCGGACTGTTTGGCTGCAGAAGTTGAAATTGCCTGCCATCTCTCCAATTTCTTCTTTTCTTTTTTTTCATCCTCGATCTTTGCTACACAACGTTTCATAGCAACAGGAATAATTTCGTATGCACCTAACTCTACTGCTTTTTGTATTACGAACTCCATCTTATCTTTTTTGGGAATTCCCTGAAACAAATAAATCTTTGCAGGCAGCTCTGTTTCTGTGTCATTGATTTCCTAATTATCCGCAATGACTTCCTCTTTGTTGATTGCGGAA
>JBGVLO010000147.1:0-2701 GCA_045124315.1 Lachnospiraceae bacterium | reverse complement strand
CTATCTTATAGTTATAATCCAAATGTTTTGATTGGGCATTTAAAGAATAAGACATTGAAAAAAAGTAGAATTGCAAGAGAAATCGATAAACGATAAATTCCAATTTATCGAACAGTTAGGAAAATAAGAATTTTTAGGATGGGAGGCAGTAAAATGAAAGAAAGAAGTTTTATAGGAAGTCTAGGAATTTTATTATATGTTGTATTGTCGTTAATAGACAGATTCTTTTATAAGATACCTGATTACATTTATATTCCATTGTTGGTTTTAGGAATTGTAATTATAATTGTAGGGTTTGTTATGGATAAAAAGAATAATAAAAAGTAATACAAACTTGAATTTGACTGTGTTTATACCAATGTTAACTTGCGTTGCTTGCAGCAACTGTGCCTCTGTGGCAAAATAAAAGCATACCAAAACAAGGAGGTACAATTATGCTTAACGAAAATATTAAAGCCTTGCGTAAAACAAAAGGACTCACACAAGATGAATTGGCAATCAGATTAAATGTGGTTCGGCAAACGGTATCTAAATGGGAAAAAGGTCTTTCTGTACCAGACGCAGAAATGCTTCAGAGAATAGCTGAAGTGTTTGAGGTCAATGTTAGCCAATTGTTAGGCGCACCTATTAATCAAAACGAAAATATAGATGTCATCGCAGAGCAGCTATCTAGAATTAATGAGCAGTTGGTTGTGAAAAATAACCGCAGCCGCAAAATATGGAAAACCATTGGCATCATTCTTGCCATTATCATTGCAGGACAGCTGCTCTTGGTTGCTCTGGGCATTACAGCATATAAGAGTTACGAAGTAGGCACGGATACCTACGAAGAGTATGTAGAAGAATTTGTTGACGACTAAACAGTTAGATAAATTCCAATTTGGCGGAGGCAAACAGATGCAAGATACAATTTTTGTAAATCAAAAGCCGTATACGGTTGTGCGGTTGTTGGGACACGGGAAAGGCGGATATTCCTATCTGGTAGAAGAGAATGGATGCCAATATGTGTTGAAACAGATTCACCACGAACCATGCGAATATTATTCCTTTGGAAACAAAATTGAAGCGGAAATCAATGATTATAACAGGCTGTTGCAAACTGGAATCCGATTGCCTCGAATGTTGGATGTCGATATTGAGAACGAAAGAATCGTAAAAGAGTATATCGATGGACCAACGATATACGAATTAGTGAAAGATGACGCTATGGATGATTCGTACATCGTACAAGTGCGGGAAATGGCACAGATGGTTTATTCCGCTGGATTAAATATAGATTACTTTCCGACCAATTTCGTGGTTGCGAATGGGGCCATTTTTTATATCGATTATGAATGTAATCTATACATGGATGAATGGAATTTTGAAAACTGGGGCATTAAATATTGGTCCAAAACAAAAGAATTCCTCGAATATATGCAAAAGCATTAAACCAACATATTCCAATAGGTAGAACAGTTAGAAATACTTGAATTTGACGAGGAGATTTGAAAATGGAATACAGGATAGAGAGGTATAAAAACTGCCAGCGATTCAATGAACAGTACGAAAGTATTTACCAGTTCTTGTTGGAAGCGGAAAAGCTGGAATACAACGAGCATTTTCATTGGGGGCGCTTTGAATGGATGCATGCACATAGCTACCTTGACGAGGATAAGCTGACCAGCATCGCTATGTTCAAGGATGAAAATGGCACTATCGTGGGTTTGACTACTTATGACACAGGCTACGATGACCGAGTATACTTGATTCACACGAGTTCGGATATGATGCTGCTTGAATATATGGTTGATACTATCCTCGAAGCCGAAGGTGATGGAGCGGTCATTAAGGCGAACTCCAATGATACCGTTCTTTGCCAGATACTGCATGAAAAAGGTTTTGAGAAGAATCATAGATGTGCTTGCATTTTGTCGCTGGATTTGACAAATCCGCTGGATTATAGCATGCCCGATGCGTATTCTATGAGTCCGCAGGGGTGTGTTGCAGACCCATGGCAATACCAATTGGTGATTCATAAGGGCTTTGGCAACGATGGTATTCCTGAAAGATGGGATGATGAATTTCTAAAACGCATCCCCCATGTCAATGAAGACCTAAAAACCTTTGCGATTGCCAATAACGAATATTGCGCACACTGTGGTTTGTGGTACTCAACGGGCAACACCGCCTATGTTGAACCTGTTGCAACTGTCCCAGAGCACAGAAAGCAAGGCTTGGCAAAAGCAGTTGTTTACGAAGCCTGTACCCGCGCAAATGCATTTGGTGCTAAGCGTGCCATTGTTATTTCCGACCAAGAGTTTTATTTCCGAACTGGTTTTATACTTTCTTCGGAAGTGTATGATTGGGAAAGAAAGAATTAAACAAATTCCAATTTGTCGAACAGGAGCAGGATCTTCGGATCCTGCTTTTTTTATGCCCAAAACAGGGAAATCCTTAAATCCGCTTCAAATGGACCGCAAAAAATAGAAGGTAGAAAATATAAAAATATTTTTTCAAAAAGGTTCCGCTTTGGCCGCCTTATTTCTCCCATAGGTAGAGGGACAGCTATATCTGCATATAGAACACTTGTTCGATAATTATACCAAACAAGAAATCAAAATGCAATAAAAATTCTGTGAACAGCTGACTGTCCTGATCATCACCTATGAAAGGAGGAACGTAAATGCCCTTAATCATCAAACCATCCCAGGCGGAGCAG
>JBGVLO010000146.1:0-2509 GCA_045124315.1 Lachnospiraceae bacterium | reverse complement strand
AACCGGAATCATCGTACCAATCTGCAACGTTCCTTTTAATTCCATACCATCGCCCTTCCCTGAGACAATTCGCATAACAATAAGTGAATCTTTTCGTATTGTCTTTTTTCCATTCACCATAATGTAATCATGATTGTTTTTTGGAGACGATAATGGAATATAGTACTTATGCGACTCAATTTCAATAACTGTACCTAAATATTTTCTTGTATGCACACGGGCATTTTCTTAATTAGAATACACTCTTGGAAACTTCTTTCTTAGATAGTTTATATACTCATCTGAAATACTGTATAACTGCATAAAACCTCCCTCAATAGGGTAGAGGGAGCATAAAATGTCTCGCCCCTCCCATTGAACCGTACGTACGGGTCTCGTATACGGCTCTACAACTTATATTCCAACTTTAACTAAGTAATAGGATAAGGGATTGAGCAGATTAGCTCCATCTTTTATCCTATTTTCAAGTAAATCTTTACTGATGATGAAGTTTACTACATTCATCCCACATCTTCTGTACCACCCAAGTCTTGAGTTTGCAACCTTAAAGATTTCTTCCTGTTTACATCCAATCTTATACTTCCAGTTTAGATAACTTAAATTTCTATAGATGGTTTTTGGTCTTTTCCACTGTTTCATAACAATCACTCGTATTTTGTGTCTCAGCCATTCACCAAGTTCTTCCATAAACAGCTTCATCATTCCGATTCTGAAATAATTTATCCACCCTCGGACAATCTCATTCACTCTTTTAATTGTGACTGTAAGTGGTCTCGCTATAGCTTTTCCTCTTTTCAGATATTCGCTTAGATTCTTTTTCAGTTTCTTCTTCTTTTCATTGGTCGGTCTGACTTTCCATTCCGAACCATTCTTTAGGAATGTGAATCCAAGATATTTACTTCTTGTTGGTCTTACCACTTTCGTTTTCGTAGCATTTACTTTCAAGAATAGCTTTCTTTCTAACCAGCTACAAATGGATTTCATTACTCGATTGGCTGCCATCTCACTTTTTGTGAATATCAGCACATCATCTGCGTACCTTGTGAAACGAAGTCCTCTTTGCTCCAATTCTTTATCTAACTTATCAAGATAGACATTAGAACATATGACTGATAGTGGACCTCCCTGTGGCACGCCCGTGATTGTTGCTTTCTCCAGTCCTTTTTCCATTACTCCTGCTTTCAGATATTTCCGAATCAGATTTAATGTGGTACTGTCGTTTACCTGTTCCCTTAGTATTTGGATTAATTTATCGTGATTTACTCTGTCGAAAAACTGTTCAATATCAATGTCTACTACCCATTCATAGCCATCATTCAGATAGCAGAGTGCCTGTCTGATTGCATTGTGACAACTTCTCCCTGGTCTGAAACCATAGCTGTATTCGCTAAATATTTCTTCGTAAATATCAGATATTGGTTGTGCGACTGCCTGTTGTATGGTTCTGTCGAGTGCTGTTGGTATTCCTAATGGACGTTGCTTTCCATTATCTTTCGGAATGTATACTCTTCGTACTGGCTTTGGCATATAAGTTCTATTTCTAATGGACGTAACAATCAAATCCTTGTTTTCTCTTATATAATCTCCCAATTCTTCTACAGTAACTCCATCAACTCCACTTGCACCTTTATTGGATACCACCTTTTTATAGGCTCTGTTCAGATTCTCTTTTGATAAAATCACTTCAATTAATTCCACTGTTGTTACTCCTCTGACTTATCCTAAGATTCATACATAACACCCCTCTGGATATAGACAGTATTCCTTGGTTACGTTCCTACTTTTCCTATCCATCCGATTTCTGGCTTATGCATTATTTTAAACATAACGATTCGTACTATAAATCGTTTCAGTCCTTCGGATTTTACACCTACTATGACATCATCTGACTCCCTCTCCAAACCTTTTTCGACCATACCTTTAAGAGATTTATCTCTTTGGTATGTGAGTAGGGTCTCCCGAGGTAAGACACTAATCTTTCATTCCACAACCTCTTGATTTACAACTTCGGTTTACGTTTACCATTAGGGCTTTGGTTTGAATAGCAACCTTACCCACCTAATCGCCTTATCAAGTTTCTGTACGTAGGCTCAAGAACTTTGCTACTCCACTTCCTTCATCCATACCATTACTGCTACCGACTTGTGGTTCGCTACACTTGGCGGTAAATACCCGTGACTGGACTTTCACCAGCAAGATTAGTGCCATGCTCGGCACACTATTAAAACCAGGTAGATTAATCCACCTGGTTCCATTCTTAGACAAAGCTACTATTTCTACTACTATTATTGCTATCGTTAAACTGTATTCTCTTTCCTGTTATCCATAGTGTTTTGTCACCCTATGCTATGATCAGTTCTGACAAATTGATTTTTACAAAGATTTTCAAAGGCGTATAAGTGACTTTTCCTACCGTATAACGAAAGCACCGCTACAAGCCTTTGAAATAAAAGACTTTTCTAACTTAACTGCGTTCCCTTTTGACATCAAGACAACCATATTAATATGG
>JBGVLO010000145.1:0-2259 GCA_045124315.1 Lachnospiraceae bacterium | reverse complement strand
TCATTCTTCAGCAGCATCTACAACAATCCCCCAATCTGTAACACCATGCCGCAGCCAGTATGTACGGCTCATATCCATCATTGCTGCCATTTGCGGTCTGGACAACAGTTTACGGCTTATACACTCTCTTACCATCAAATCCCCATCTGTTTTCTTACAAACAAAGTCGGTCATATACTCTCCGCACTCGTCACCATCTAAGGGAACATTGCATCTGACTTCGGCAACATCCTTATTTTTAACCAGGATGTTAGCGTAGGCAGATTGGATAGGGTCGTAGGTTTTGCAAATGGTAGTGAATTTCTCCAGGGACTGCTTTTCACATCTTCCTTTGTAGTTCTTTTTTCTCATTTTGACCTCCCGATTTTTCCCCGATTTCTTCCCAACTTTTTCCCAACTTTGCCCCAACTTTGATAAAATCGGGGAATTTCCCCAAAAGCTTCCCAAATTTAAGCTATTTTGGGGGCGTTTACGCTCCCAAAAACAGCTTTTTCAGAAAGCTATATGTCATAGGGTAACTTCACTCATTCTCAAAAGGGCAATTTCCCACATTCTCCCACAACTTCCTTTTTATCTCTTTTTATCTCCGCTGCCCGTCCTCTTATTTCTTCTCATTTCTTCTTTTTCTCTCTCAATTTCTCTGCGTATTGGGCAGCACTCGCAGCAGTCTTGAGAACCTAAAAGAGATTATGAGAGCTTCCTTGTATTTCCTCTTTTTTCTTCTCTTTTCTTCTTATGTGAATACTTAGAGTTGATTAGAAAACCATAGGAAACTGTGAAATTATGGGGATATAATGGGAAAATAATTGGAAATATGATTGGAAATGATGGGAATAGAATGGGAAATACCCAGAGGTTTACGAAGTTTTTTCTGGGTCTGCTATTTTCACGAAGTGGGGTTAAGCAGAAAGAAACCTGGATATTCCAAGGTCAATATAAGAATAAAAAAAGACCTTATGTAGCACGGAAAATGTGTGCTACACAAGGTCTTAAATTCTTATTTTTTCTTGGGTTCTCAGAGGATGCCTAAGTTTGCCCTTTTGACGGGTTTAAAGGATGCCGAGATTTCCCAAAAACATATAATGACCTTGTATGGTTATTATACTACACGAAAATAGCTTTAGCAACTGGAGATTTTCTTTCTGTTATTCATCAACAGAAGGTGTATCTGTCAGCAACCGCAAAATCGGAAGCTGATATGCAGGGTTTATCATAGCAAATCCAAGTTGTCGGTTTTGCATATCAATATGGACATAAACCTCTGCGTAATTGCTGGCTTCTATTGACTTCCTCAAAGCAACTCGGTTTTTTTCCAAAAATTCCTTTTGTTTGACGGCAATCTCTTCTGGGCTTAATTCCTGGCTATTTGACTCTTCAGTTTCTGAAAAAAATTCTCCCATTTCAAGCATATATAAACGGTTTGCTTTTTCTTCTTCTGTCCCAAATGTACAGGTTACATAGAATTTTCCGTCCTTGTCCAGGAAAGTCCCATCAATTATATCTTCTATCCAGAATCCATGAAATCTTATAGCATCAACTATGTTTTTAACTTCAAAATCCTTTTCAAACAGCCTTGCTAACAACTTAATAAAGTTTATGGTTACTTCGCCGTCAGATTTAAATTCTGGCTCTCCAGAGCCTGGTTTTTCTCGAAGCGTAAATCCAATCTCGATGTCACCATCACAAGCTCTGCATGTCAGACTGTAGGGACGATTCTCTTCAACGGAAACAATGTCAAATGTAATCTCGTCATTTTCGTTCGACTTTTCATCAACCTGGTAACTACGATACTTTCCCATAGGTATTCTCCTTGTTATGGATTGGAATGATATAATTCTTTGATTGCAGATAAAATGTCGTTCAATTCTCGTTTTGCTTGAGGGTTATCGTAGAAAGGGGTGTTATCATCTATTGTCCACTTGCTATGACCTTCTTCGCTCATTACCCTCTTGCAAGCAACGCCTCTCTTGAAAACTGTTGGCATTGCATTAAAGTCTACTTGATAAGTTTCTTTTAACAAAGAGAGTATTGCACCATTAGAGAGACCTTTAAGTTCTCTCCCTGCAAAGAAGCAACGCCCCAGTTCTTGAACAGCATGGCGGTTTCTATCTCGTTGCATCCAGTAAATCATATCTGCTGCTCTTTCTACTGGAACTTTCACACTAACTGCTTCGAAATTCATAGGTCTATTCATAAGTCCCATGTACTGAGCCTTGTCACTATCGTGCAGTTTATTATATGCAGCAGAAAAGCTCTGAT
>JBGVLO010000144.1:0-53996 GCA_045124315.1 Lachnospiraceae bacterium | reverse complement strand
TGCGATGAAAGAGTATTTATATTCTGAATAGATATAAATGCCCTTTAAGTTTGATTATAAAGTTTGATTATATATAATCAAACTTATTGACTGTAAATATAAGGTTTAGAATATATTGATTATACTATTTACCTTATATTCAAAGTACTGTCAGGTTTTTTTACTTTATCTTTTTCTATCCTCATGATAGAAGCAAAATCCATTTTTGTTGTTTCGCTTAACTTCATACAAAGCTTTATCGGACTTATCTAGTAACTCTTCATAATCCGCTCCATCCATCGGGTAAATGGAAATACCAATACTAGCAGATACAGTTACTTCTATTCCATCCTCGCTATAGGTCTTATAAAATGACTTTCCAATACTCTTTGCCTTGTTCACAATATCTTCTCTGGAAGTAACATTGCTCATGAACACAACAAATTCGTCTCCACCAATTCGACCAATGATATCATCGCCTCGGAACATTTTCTTTAGATGAGACACTCCGTCTTTCAGCACTTCATCCCCCTTTAAATGTCCAAAAGTATCATTAATCTTTTTAAAATTATCCATATCTACAATCAACAATGCATGTTTGTCCTGCTTCCTGCTATTATTGATAAAATTATTGATACGCTCTTTGGTAGCTGCCTTATTATAAACCTTCGTCATAGCATCCATCTCAGCCTTGAACTGCAATTTTTCTACTTCTCTCTTCTGAATATCTATATTAGAAAGCTTTCCAACTACTCGCATGGGTTTATTATTTGAGTAAACAACTCGTCCTAATACATAACACCATACATAATCCCCGGATGGACGTTTCATTCGATATTCCACTTCTATTTTTTGTTTTTCTCCACCTAAAAGCTTACAAAAATTCTCGAAAGAAAATACATCTTCTTTATAGATATACTGCGCTTCCTCCTTTAGCTCTGCAAAACGCTCAATAGTAGGCTTTCTTCCAAAATTCTCTTCATATTTTTCTGAGTACATCATCTGATCTGCATAAATATCATAGTCAAAGATAATATCATTTGACAACTCTGCCAACACTCGATACTTTTCTTCCTGAATTTTTAAATCTTTCAACTTTACTTCTTGCTTTTTCAATCGCCCCCTCATGGAAAGAAAGGCGATAATCAGCAAAAAAATGATTATTACACAGACAATCACCGCAGACAAATACATATTCTCCTTAATGTATTCTGTAATACTCAAGATCTTCTCTGCTGCTCCATGAACCATTCTAATCCCTCCTCCTAATATAAACAATCCAGTTATTACCAGAAACTCTTATAAGTCATATGGAGTAACCTGGTACACAAAATAATTCAACCAGTTTGTATAAAACGCATTGGCATGGGAACGCCACCTTACCAATGGACTCTGGTTTGGATCATCCTTTGGATAATAATTTTTAGGCACAGAAATTTCCAAACCTTTTCCTAAATCCCTTTTATATTCCTCATCCAAGGTTAACTGATCATACTCTAGATGCCCCAACACAAAAATTTGCTTTCCCTCTTCCGCCATGACCAAAAAAACCCCCACTTCTTCAGACGCAGCCAATACTTGTAAAGATTTATGTGCACGAATTTCATCCATAGAAACATCAGTATATCGGGAATGCGGTGCCCAAAAAACGTCGTCAAATCCTCGCAACAAGGAGTTATTTCTATGTTCCACCTTATGCTCGAAAATACCAAAAACTTTCTCCGGTAGCAACTGCTTTTTCAGACCATAATGGTAATACAACCCTGCCTGTGCCCCCCAGCATATATGCAAAGTCGAAGTCACTGCTTGCTTTGACCACTCCATGATCCTCGTCAACTCATCCCAGTAAACTACCTCTTCAAATTCCATCTGTTCCACAGGTGCTCCGGTAATTACTAAACCATCAAACTTCTGATCCTTTACATCCTCAAATGTCTGATAAAACTTATCCAAATGGCTAGCCGCTGTATTCTTTCCCACGTAGCTGGCCGTCGTTAAAAATGTCACATCCACCTGCAATGGTGTATTCGATAAGCATCTTAGTAATTGTACTTCCGTAGCCTCCTTCAATGGCATCAAATTCAAAATTGCAATCTGCAATGGACGGATTTCCTGACTGATCGCCCGGTTCTCATCCATAATAAAAATATTCTCATCCTCCAACACCTTCTTTGCAGGAAGATTATTCTGCACTTTAATTGGCATAACTACTCACCATCTCTAAACTTATATATAAAACATCTTATCATGTTACTCCATTAAAATCAACTAAACTTCTGTAAAAATTCTCCTTCTGTGAGAATTGGAATTTCCAATTCCTTTGCCTTTTTATTTTTAGAAGAACTTGACAAATTGTCATTGTTGATCAGGTAATTTGTCTTTTTTGTAACACTTCCTGTTACTTTTCCGCCTCTCTTTTCAATATACTCCTGCAACTCTTTTCGATTTGTAAATTGCTCCAGGCTTCCTGTCACTACAAACTGAAGTCCTTCTAAAGTGGAACCACCTGCTTCTACGGCTTCTTCTTCAAAATGTAACTCTTTTCTAAGATCTTCGATTATCTTTTTATTGTTTTCGTCCTCCACAAAGGCAACAAAGGATTCTGCAATTACATCTCCGATATGGTCAATTTCCACCAGTTCCTCTTTTGTAGCCTGCAACACTTTGTCTAAGTCATTTTGAAATGCTTTACAAATCAGTTTTGCGTTAGCAAGTCCGATATTGTCAATTCCAAGGCTATAAATGAACTTTGCAACGGTAGTCATTCTGGCTTTCTCAATAGACTGTTGCATATTTGCATAAGATTTTTCTCCAAAGCCTTCCATATTTACAATTTCACTCTGATACTGTTTCAAATGAAAAAGATCCGCCAATTCTTTCAAATATCCCTGATTGATCATCTTTTCTACTGTAGCTTCGGATAGCCCCTCTACATTCATAGCATCCCTGCTCATAAAATGTGTAAACGATTTAATATGCTTGGCAAGACATTTTGGATTCTCACAACGAAGTACTTTTACAGCATTCTCCTCTTTTATGGTTGCATTTCCCCCACAGACAGGACACACTTTCGGAATCTCAAGCCTTCCACTTCTCGTCTTATTATCTGCAATCTGTGGAATAATCATATTTGCCTTATAAACTGTAATTTTATCTCCAATGCCCAATTCCAGCTCTTCCATAATGCTGATATTATGCAAACTGGCACGACTTACTGTAGTTCCTTCCAACTCCACTGACTGAAATATTGCCACAGGATTAATGAGTCCTGTTCTGGACGCACTCCATTCTACCTCTAAAAGCTCTGTCTCCGCAATTTCATCCTGCCATTTAAACGCGATAGAGTCCCTTGGGAATTTTGCTGTCGTTCCAAGACTTTTTCCATATGCAATATCATCCAATACTAAAACCAATCCATCCGACGGAAAATCATTGGATTCTATCGTTTCAGAAAACCACTTTATGGCCCCACTCACTTCTGCAGATGTAACTACTTTTCTCTCAACAACATCAAATCCTTGTTCTTCCATCCAATTATATTGCTGTACTCTAGAATTTGCAAAATCAGGGATCTGCCCATTATCTAAGGCTTCGCATTCCACCAACATAAAAGCAAAAAAGTATACATTTCTCTCTGCTGTAATCCTGTTATTAAGCTGACGAACAGAACCACTGCATAGATTTCTTGGATTCTTGTATTTTTCTGATACATCTGCTATTTTTGCATTTAACTGCTCAAAGTCCGAATATTTAATTACTGCCTCTCCTCGCAACACTACATGACTTTTGTAAGGGATACGTAAAGGAACGTTCTTAAACTTTTTTACATTGTTGGTTACTACTTCGCCAATTTCACCATTTCCTCTTGTAACAGCCTTGGTCAGTTCTCCATCATCATAAGTTAAAACAATCGTTAATCCATCCATTTTCCAAGAGAGAACACCTTTTTGGCCTCCAAGCCACTGTTCCAAACCAGAAACAGATTTTGTTTTGTCAAGAGACAGCATTCTTGATGCATGTTGCTCTTTTGGCAACTCACTCAATACTTCATACCCCACATTTTGTGTAGGACTGTCGGATAAAACAATTCCCGTTTCTGCCTCTAATTTTACCAATTCATCATACAATCTGTCATACTCAAAATTACTCATGATCTCCTCGGCATCTTGATAATATGCTTTGGAGGCTTTCTTTAATATTTCTACCAATTCTTTTATTCTTGAATACTCACTCATATATACTTTCCTATCTTCCCTTTCACTTTATACACTATAATAACCCAAATAGTTCTTCCAGTTCCTTTCCTTCTACTTTTCGATAAGTACCTTCTTTTAGTCTTCCCAAACGAATATTCATCACTCGCACTCTTGTAAGTTCCACTACTCTATAATCAAAATATTCACACATTCTTCGTATCTGTCGATTCAGTCCCTGGGTTAATATGATACGAAATGTCCTTGCACTAATTTGCTCAATCTCACAAGGTCTGGTAACCGTATCCAGAATAGGAACCCCACTACCCATGGCGCGCAAAAATTCGGGTGTAATTTTTTTATTTACTGTGACAATATATTCTTTTTCGTGAAAATTACTTCCCCGTAATATTTTATCTACCAATTCGCCCTGATTTGTAAGCAAAATTAAACCAGAGGAATCCTTATCCAGTCTTCCAACCGGATAAATTCGCTTTCCATAATTGATGTAATCTACGATATTATCCTTGTCCTTTTTACTCGTAGTGCACACAATTCCCCTAGGCTTATGAAAAGCGATCACCACCTTCTCATCGTCTCTTTGAATAGGCTTTGAATCAATCTCTATTTTCTGTGTTTTTGTTACCTTTTGTCCCATTACAGCAACCGTACCATCCACTTTTACTCTTCCTGCATCAATCAAACGATCTGCTTCTCTTCTTGAACATACACCTGCATCACTTAAAAATTTATTCAATCTTACTTCCTGTTCCATTTTTGCCGCCCTTTCTTCTACATAATGCTTAAGAGAGCAGGAAAAATTTCCTGCTCTTCTTTTTACTCTATTCGTTCACTATATGTGTATCTTCCATTGGTGCGTCTGTTGCTTCCCCCGTATTTTCTTCCATGGCTTCTGTATCAACCTGGTCACTTCCGCCATTCAAGTTGGCATAAAACTCACGCAAATCATCATCATTATTGATTGCTTCTTCCAATTTTGTGTTCACTGTATTGATAAACTGAAGGACATCTTCACTTTGATCAGTCTGTTCAATTAATTCCTCCACTTCAGTCTTAAATGCGCCAGTCTCCACACGCAGATTTCCCTCGTCGTCTGTGATAATATACAACCGATCCAATCCTGGTGCTGCTGTGTCGATTCCTGTAAACTTAATCTCGCTATATACATAAGTTAAATATTCACCCTTTTCAACACCATCTACCGTATAACATTCCACATTTTCATACTGCTGAATCAATCTCTGCTTCGCCTGCATCTCTACTACATCTATATTCTCTACTTCTGTAACCAGTGATGCCATAGTTTGTAAATCACAAGTCAAACGAGCATCAAAATAAGCAGACACCAAATTACTGATTTCCTGGCTTTGATTCTCCTTTATATCACTTTCCTTTTCCTCGACCCCAGAATCATTCATCAAAGTAGCATCTTCACTTAAAGCTACAAAACTGCTTTCATTCTGTGCATTTTCTCTCTTGAACCCTTTCTTTTCAGATGGTGTAGTCAGAGAAATTGTAATCAAACCAATACACATTGTGCACATTGTGATTACTAAAATCATTTTCTTATACTTAAACTTCATGATTTCCCTCATTTCTGTATTTTCAAAAAAGCCCATTCCATATTGTTTGTTGAAATCTGCAATCCATTCTTCCATGTACTCAGATATGCCCCTATGCACCATCACATAATGCAATCTGAATGCTTTACACACAAGAAAACAGATTATCTCATAAAGATAACCTGTCTCATCTACATGCACCTGAAGGGACTCGAACCCCCGACACATGGCTTCGGAAGCCACTGCTCTATCCACTGAGCTACAAGTGCATCTTCTTGCCACGCATTCATATATATATCATGCGTCCACAAATAATACTAATACGATCTTTTACAACTACCACTTCACCTTATTCCTCGGTGAACCGAAAATTGAAAAAATCACACAACGCTTTTATTATACCAACCCCTTATGCTTTTGTAAAGAATAGCAACAAAATTTTCTTATTCAATTTCTTCAATCTCTACATTCTTATAATAGTGCTTTAAAATGTTATCATATGTATACCCGTCTTTTGCCAGCTGATTGGCACCATTTTGACTCATACCTATACCATGTCCATAACCTCCACCTGCAATTGAAAATGTTGTATCATCGTTCTTAGTTATTTCAAAGAAGTTACTTGGCAAATAGCTCAAGCCTGTGCTCTGGGTTCCATTCTGTTTTACCAATTTATCATAGTAGGGAGCAAGCAACATGCGAATCGCCGTAACATTCGATACCTTTACTGTAGCACTTGTACCTTTTAACAAAATCTCTTCTACCATACCACTATTGGCTCTTTTTTCAACAGAAACCTCCTCTATTGTTCCCAAGGAATGTATGATTTGCCCTTTAAAACTTCCATCTTTTTGCTGTACCTGGACCTGAGCTGGATACAAAAGATAACAAGCCCCCAGTTTATTGTTGATCTGTTTGGATAAATTTCTCGCATTGGTGTCCACACTCCAACGATACCACTCATTATTTTTTTCAATACCTGTATCTTTTGTTTCCTCTAAAAATGCATGGAATTTTTCATCTGTATCCAAACTGAAATCTTCGCTATTATACACCTGAATCACACTATTGAAATAATTATCAGTTGCGGTTCCTCCCCATATTTCTGACGGCAATCCTGTTTTTCCAAAGGATGTGGAAAAGAAATAGGTTCTTAATACGTTTCCATCGGCTTTCACTACCATATCACTAGTTGCATCCACCGCACTTCGCACAGTTGCACTTTCTTTTTTATTGTTATATACCTGATAACTGGTACTATCATCAAAATCTGCGCCTACAGATGCATATGTAGAACTATTTCTACAATCATACGCAAAACTTCTGGCAGTTACTGCCTGCGCCTTTAATGCCTCTGGTGCAAAAGAACTGGACATCTCGCTCTCTACCACCGAATACAAATAAGAATCCATATCCACATCATTTATTACAGCGAGCCCTTTCCCAGAAACGGCCTTAATAGTCAAACTTCCTCTATACGCTGGCACCCCTTGTGATCTCTTAATGGAAGTAACTTTTATTTTTCCTCCATCTTTCGTATCCACCTGAACAGACGCGCCATTCTTGAACATACTATTTCCGCTACGAAGTGTCACTCGTTTTTTCGCCTTATATTTTTTTGTTTTTTTTCCATTTGAAATCGTAAACGCCTTTGTGGCTGTCACCGTAACACTACTATGATACACTCCACTATAATTGCTTGTTTTAAGTAAAACATGCAATTCACCGTCCCATGTATCAGTTTCTGTCTCTTGTACGGTAGCTCTCACCACTTCTTTATCTAAAAACAAAGCACTTGCTTCACTTACCGGCAAAATCGCTAACACACCAGCCAAACATGCCATCCCTATGCTTCTTCTTACTTTCATTCTATCACTCCCCAATATTCCTAAAATAATTCTCTATCGGTAACTATTGTTATTATACGAAAAAAACACAACATATACAAGCAATACATTATCAAGAAAAAAGCTGTTCTGTCAAGATTTTACTCTCAACACAACAGCTCCAGTTAAAATAATACTCTCTATTTTTCTTCAAAACGAACAGCAATTGAATTTGCGTGGGCAGTCAATCTTTCTGCTGTTGCAAACTGAACAATATCCTTATGGATTGGTTCTAATGCTTCTTTGGAATATGAAATAATACTTGATTTTTTTACAAAATCATCCACGCTAAGTGGTGAGAAGAACTTAGCTGTTCCATTGGTTGGCAAAACATGATTTGGTCCGGCAAAATAATCACCTAATGGTTCACTTGCATATTCTCCCAAAAAGATTGCCCCTGCATTCTTAATTTTTGTCATAACCTGGAATGGGTCCTTTGTAACAATTTCCAAATGCTCTGATGCAATTTCATTTACAACATCAATACCATCTTGCAGGCTGTCCACAAGAATAATATATCCATATGCATCCAAAGATTTCTGAATAATTTCACTTCTTGACAATTCCTTTAAGAAACCATCCACTTCTTTCGAAACTTCCTCAGCAAGCTTTTCACTGGTTGTTACTAAAATTGCGGATGCCAATTCATCATGCTCAGCCTGTGACAACAAATCTGCCGCAACAAATCTTGGGTTTGCAGTCTCGTCCGCCAAAACCAAAATCTCACTTGGACCAGCAATGGAATCAATGCTCACATGTCCATATACTGCTTTTTTTGCTAAGGCAACAAAAATATTTCCCGGTCCTGTAATCTTGTCTACTTTTGGAATACTTTCTGTTCCGTATGCCATAGCAGCAATTGCCTGAGCGCCTCCAACCTTATATACTTCCTTTACACCAGCCTCTTTTGCAGCAACCAAAGTAGTAGGTGTTACTTTTCCTTCTGCACTAGGTGGTGTGCACATAATAATCTTATCAACCCCTGCCACCATAGCTGGAATTACATTCATTAACACACTGGAAGGATACGCAGCCTTTCCACCCGGCACATATAAACCAACCTTCTCAATTGGTGTAATCTTCTGTCCCAGAATTGTTCCATCTTCCGTACTATCAAACCAACTATACTGTTTTTGCTTTTCATGATACGTACGAATATTGACGATTGCACGCCGAATAACCTCTATCAAAGACGGATCCACTTTCTCATACGCCTCTGCAATCTCTTCCTCTGTAACCAGAATATTATTTGAGTTAATATCTGCTTTATCAAACTGCTTTGTGTATGAAAATACTGCTGCATCCTTATTTTCACGAACATTTGCAAGGATGTCATTCACTGTACTTTCATACTGACCATAACTATTTGGACTTCTTTTTAATAAATCTTCCAAGATGTTTTTCTTTGCATCATCTGTTAACTTAATTGTTCTCAAAATAGTTTCCACCTTTCCTCTCAGCTTTTCTCAGATTCATCCATCTTTGACAATTCTAATTTTAGATCATTGATAATTTTTGTAATTCTCTCTTGTTCCATCTTCATGCTGACTTCGTTCACAACCATTCTTGCTGACAATGGGCAAATCTCTTCCAACACCTGCAGGCCATTCTCTTTCAAGGTAGAACCGGTCTCCACAATATCTACAATCACCTCTGATAATCCTACAATCGGTGCAAGTTCAATGGAACCATTTAACTTAACAATCTCCACTGTCTGATGCTTCTTATTATAAAAATAATCCTTTGCAATATTAGGATACTTTGTAGCTACACGAATCAACTCACCGCTTTGCAATAACTTTGCTGCATCTGCAGGTCCGGCCACACACATACGACATTTTGCTAATCCAAGATCGATTACTTCATACAACTTACGACCTTCTTCTAAAATTGTATCTTTACCTACTACACCAAAATCCGCTGCTCCATATTCCACATAAGTAGGCACATCCGATGCCTTTGCCAAGAAAAATTTTAGCTTTAACTCCTCATTCACGAAAATTAGCTTTCTCGTGTCCGGATCTTTCATTTCCTCACAGGTTATTCCTATCTTCTCAAGAATACCTAATGTTTTTTTTGCTAATCTACCTTTTGCCAAAGCAAATGTAATATATCTCATAGAAACCTCCATATTCCTTTCACTTCTATATTTTGAAGCATCACACTGATTTGCACAAAGAGAGAAAACACACGCTAATAACCGATGCTATAATGTGTTTTTATTCTCCCAAAATACTCTGTACCTTTAATACTTTCTCTGTATCTTTTGTTAAATCCATCAAAACAGCATTTTCTTCATCTTCAATATACAGAATTTGATTCAATCCATTCCTCACTGCAAACTCACGATACTCCTGTATGGATCTTCTGGAAGATTTTCTCAATAATTCAATCTTCGTCTGATTATTTCTATAATGCTTTGCCAAATCAATAGCCACTCTTCTATAATCACTCTTATATAAGATAACATTAACCGGTGCCTCTTTTAATACATCAATCTTCTGTCTAGACAATGCATTCATAACTTGATCCACTTCGATAGCAAGACCGATAGCAGGTGCACGTTTTCCAAACTGTTCTGTCAAACCACCATAACGTCCGCCCTTTGCAATTGGCTCTCCGGTTCCATATGTATATGCTTTATAAATAATGCCAGTATAGTAGTTATACTCACTCAACATCCCCAAATCAAAAGTTACATAACTGTTTAATTCATAGGTCTTTAAAATGGAATATAATTTTTCCAAACGATTAATTGCATGCAACGCTTTTTCATTCTTCGTTAACGTACGTGCATAGGACAAATTCTCCAGATTTCCAAACAACTCCGGCAACTTCAAGAATAATTCCTTTAAATCACCTGTTATGTTCTTTTCCTCAATCATCTGCTCTACACCAAACATATTCTTACAAATAATTAGTTTCCTCAATTCCGCTTTTTCAGAATCTGTAAAGTTTCCTTCTTCCGCAATTCCATTAAAAAAATCCGCATGCCCTACTTCAATCTGCAATTCGCGGATACCACACTCCAATAAACACTCTATGGTAACTGCTAACATTTCTGCATCCGCATCTGATGTATCATCATTGATAAGCTCTGCACCAATCTGTGTAATTTCTTTTAGTTTTCCTTGGTAACTTGTATTATTAATAAAAGTATTACCAGAATAACAAAAACGAATCGGTAATTCTTCATCTTTATAATACTTTGACACACATCTTGCAATAGAAGGTGTAATATCCGGTCTCAAAGCCAGCATATTTCCTTCTCTGTCAAAAAATCGATACATATTCTTAGCAGCCACTGTTCCTCTTTTTTCACTAAAAATATCAAAAAACTCAAAAGTTGGCGTCTGAATATCATGAAATCCGTACAATTTTAAAACATGATGCATCGTCTCCTGCACACGCACCTTTCGTGCACATTCCTCTCCATAAATATCGCGAACTCCTTCAGGGGTATGTAACAAATCGATACCATCTGATGAATCCGAAAATTTATAATCTGCTTTACTCATGTTTACCTCATTTCTGCACTGCTTTTTTATTTGACTATGGTTACAGTGCTACCACAAACTCACTTCAGTATCCATTCCATTTAAATCCTAGCATGAAACGACATTAATTATAGTTTATTTTATATATACTGTCAACTTATTGTTACGGTTCTTATGCTTGCAAAACACTATAAAAGTTACAGTTCACAGATATGTGAACGGTAACGGATTTGGGCAATGCTGCGCATGAAAAATTGCCCAAATCTGCACACGATAGACTTTCATACGGTATTTTCGGTACCGAAAATACCTACTTACGAACAGTACCCTATAAAAGGCTATATTACAAACAATCACTAAGATCTACAATTTTCAATTTGCCAATCAATTGGTTCCACCCCATTCTCCTTCAAAAAAGTATTGGTCTGGCTAAATGGCTTGCTTCCAAAAAAGCCACGATACGCAGACAACGGACTTGGATGAGGAGCCTCCAATATAAGATGCTTCGGATTATTGAGCATTTTCTTTTTTGCCTGAGCCGGTCTTCCCCAAAGGATAAACACAATGGGTCTGTCTTCCTTATTTACAGCTTCTATTATTGCATCTGTAAAGATTTCCCATCCTTTCCCCTGATGGGAGGCCGCTTTATGTGCACGGACCGTCAAAACTGTATTCAGCAACAAAACACCCTGTTTAGCCCATTTTTCCAAAAAACCGTTATCTGGAACATAACATCCCAGATCATCGTGCAGTTCTTTATAAATATTCACCAAAGATGGCGGAATATCCACATCCGGTTTTACTGAAAAACACAACCCATGTGCCTGCCCAACATTATGATACGGATCCTGCCCTATGATCACTACTTTCACATCCTTTAAAGGAGTCAAATGCAACGCATTGAAAATATCCTCGGATTCTGGATATATGACATATTCACTATATTCCTGTTTAACAAATTGATACAATTCTTTATAATATGGTTTTCGAAACTCTTCACCTACTGCCTGAAGCCAGTCATTTGAAATTTGTGCCATCTTACTATCCTTCCTAAACTATCGCTTTTTCAATCAATGCCCCTAATCAATTTCAATATGAATTAATCCGACTTCATACTATTTGTAAGGGCACCTGCAAACACACATCATCCTCTTATATTATCAAGAAACATTTTCTTACACATAGCCACGTAAACTATTTATAAACGAACACTTACGCCTTCTTCTCGTAAATATTTTTTTACTTGATTAATTTCCAGTTCTTTAAAATGAAATAATGAAGCCGCCAATGCTGCATCTGCTTTACCTTCCGTCAAGGCAGTTTTGAAATCCTCCAATTTACCAGCACCACCGGAAGCAATTACTGGAATTGAAACATTTTCGGAAACCATTCTGGTCAACTCCAAATCGTATCCGTCCTTTGTTCCATCGCAATCCATACTAGTCAAAAGAATTTCTCCAGCTCCCAGTTCATTGGCTTTCATTGCCCACTCTACTGCATCAATTCCCATATCTACTCTTCCGCCATTTTTGTATACATTCCATCCGCTACCATCTGCTCTTCTCTTTGCATCAATGGCAACAACTACACACTGGCTTCCGAATTTATCTGCTGCATCCGCAATTAATGTTGGATTCATAATTGCCGCCGAGTTTACTGACACCTTATCTGCACCTTCTCGCAAGATTACTTTAAAATCTTCCACAGTGCGAATACCGCCTCCAACAGTGAACGGAATAAATACTGTCTCTGCTACTCTTCTTACCATATCAATTTTTGTTTGTCTTGCATCTGAAGATGCAGTAATATCGAGGAAAACCAACTCATCTGCACCAGCTTTATCATAAGCAGCTCCAACTGCCACAGGATCTCCCGCATCAATCAAATTCACAAAATTAACACCCTTAACAACTCTACCATTATCAACATCTAAACATGGAATAATTCTTTTTGTAAACATTAGGCTTCCTCCCTTCCTAACTGAGCAAAGTTTTTCAAAATCTGTAATCCAACTTCTCCACTCTTTTCTGGATGAAATTGACAAGCAAACACATTTTCATGTTCAACGGAAGCATGAATATGCGTACAATATTCCGTGGTTGCTGCCACATCTTCTTCGTTTTTTGCCTTCAAGTAATAAGAATGTACAAAATACACATACGAATCCTGGGGAATATTTTTAAACAACTTCGCGCCTTCCTTTATCTTTATAGAATTCCATCCCATGTGTGGAATCTTTAAATCATCCCTCTTAGGTATCCTTAAAATTTCTCCCGGCAAAATACCTAATCCTTCCACATCATTCTCTGATTCATCACTTCGTTCAAACATAAGCTGTAATCCTAAACAGATCCCTAAAAAGGGGGTTCCTTTCGCCACAATCTCTCTAATCGTATTTACTAAATCGTATTTATGGAGTTTTTTCATAGCATCCTCAAACGCGCCTACCCCCGGCAAAATCACCTTATCTGCCGATAATAACGTTCTCTGATCTCTTGTAATCGTAACCTCTTCTCCCAAATGGAGTAACGCTTTTTCTACACTTTTTAAATTTCCTGCATCATAATCAATTATTGCTATCATATAAAAAACTCCTTTCCTACAGCTTTCAATATATTTTCTCTTTTGCTCTTTCTTCCAATGAGAAAAAGGCAAATATTCTCAAAAAAAGGGATATTGCAAATACATCATACAACATACCGTTGCCCATTTACAATACCCCTTTGTATTATTTCTTACACTCAACTCATCTAAAAACAGATGAATATGCAAATAATCTCCTCTTACCTTTTTGTTTTACAGGCCAGCTAACATTCCTCTCTTTATTACGATTCATTTGCTATAGAAATTACTTCTTTACTGTACGCAGCCTGATCCTCAATCCCTATCAAGCCATAGGCTTCCTCTTCTGTTAAGTCATATTCTTCAGATAATTCCTTAAGAATACGATTTCTTAACTTATCATAGTCTTCTGTCACATCTAAAGCAACTGCTTCCTCCACATGAGAGTCATACTTTTCCAGCCCCTTCAACAATGAATGTAACGCCTCAGGATACATGCGAATTCCTGTATAATTTTCAAAGGACGACAACTCCTTATCTACAAACATAACCATTCGCACTTTCTCATACAATTCCTGATCTTTTTCCTTTAAATCTAATCCATGCAATTCCATATAAGCAGCTTCGTATTCATCTTCATTAAAATAATCCGTAGCTCTACTGACACTTGTCCGATAACTAAACACATCTGTTCCAACGATCACACCAGCACCAAACAATCCAACCAAAACAAAAACAATGGCTGCTCCCACTCGGTTGATACGGCCTTCATCATCATCTTCAAGTTCTGCAAGTTCCTTCTGTCTCTGTCTTTCTTCTTTCTTTTCCGCTTTCTTTCTTGCCTTTTCTTCCTTCTTTGCCAGCTTAGCTGCCTTTTTTGCTTCTTTTGGATCAATTTTCGCTTCGGCTGCCTCGCCACCTTCCCCTTCCTCGCCAGCTTCTGCTTCTTTTTGTGCTGCTTTCTCTGCCTCCTTTTTTGCCAGACGCTCTGCTTCTTTTTTCTCTTCTTTCGCCTTCTGTTTCTCCCATTTCTCGTCCTTGATATTTCCAAACAACCGCTTCCAAATGCTGATTTTTGCCTTTGGAGCAGCCACCTGTACAATCACTTCTGTGTCTGGCAACTCATCCATTACGGAAATATCCGGTTCTGCTGGTTCTTCACCTGACTCTTCCAAATCAAGATCAAATAATCCCCCACCTTCTCCAGATAGTCCAAGATTCATAATATCAGAAAGTTCCGAATCCATTCCATCCTCATCGAACAAAGCTGCCACACTCTCATCCTTTGCCCCTTGTTCTGACGGATTGATTTCTGAAACTTTCTCTTCTCCCATCACATCTTCCGGAAGTAAGCCGGATAAATCCATACTATCCTCGTCTGGACCGCTATCTAACAATGCCTCCAAAGCTGCATCTGTTATCTCATCTGTTTCGTCTTCCACTTCCTGATCCAAACCAGGAAGTTCTTCTCCATCGATATCTTGTAACAAACTATCTAAATCCATCTCTAATTCTGCTGGTTCTTCCTCTATTGGCAAATCCACCTGCATACTTTCACTTTCATTATCTAATGACATTTCTTCGATTGATGGTACTTCTTCAGTTGATGGCACTTCAACTTCTGATACATCTTTTACAATAGCGGACTCCTCTGAATACTCTTCTTTCTCCCTAACTACAATCTGCGGATTCTCCAAATCATTCTCTGGATCTTCCAATTGAAACTCCAGATCAGTCTCGAGTAAATCTCCACTTAATTCCTGAAATTCCAAATCATCCAGACTAAAATCCAAATCATCAAAACTTCCTGCATCCAAATCTATCTGATCCAGTTCTTTCTGACACTCCTCACAGTATTCCAGTCCATCTTTCGTTGTTTTACCGCATACCTTACACTGTCCCATTTTTACCCCTCCACGTTCGAATATCGGCTTACCCCTTTATGTATAGCAATTGCACCATTGGCAATTTGTTATTATCTTTCTATTTCTACAATAACGCACACACAATACTCACTTTTATTTTTCATTGTACCACATTTCTTTTATTTTAACAAGAATTCCTGCACAGTTTCGAAAAAATGCAGAAAAAAAAGAGGCCAATCCAACTTCTGATCGACCTCTTTATTATTTCATCTACTGTTTCATTTCTGATACTAACCCATCAATGCAAGCCACCAATTCCCCAATTTCAGGTTTGGAAAGTTGTGCATCTGCTCCCAGCAATTCTCCCTTCCTCTTCATTTCATCATTTACAAGTGATGAGAAAATGACTACAGGAACATTTTTAAATACATTATCTTCTTTTATCAATTTTGTTAACCTATGACCGTCCATCTGTGGCATCTCGATATCTGTAATCACACACTTTACCTGTTCTAATGGATTACTTTCCTTTTTGTACTCTCCAAGCTTATCCCAAGCTTCTTTTCCATTATTCGTCATAACAACATTGGAATATCCTGCCTTGTGTAAACACTCTCTAATCATCTTACTCAGGAACGTAGAATCTTCCGCAATCAAAATCGGAATATCATTCCTTTCTCTCTCTCCAAATTTGCCCATCTCTGACACTTTCAAACTCGTCTCAGGGCTGATATCATTTACAATTTTTTCGAAATCCAAAATAATGATCAATTTCTGATCAATCTTAATAATACCAGTAGCAACCCCCGCTCCTGCAGTATTGATCGTCTCATCCGGCTTCACAATATCTGCCCACGAAACACGGTGAATGCCAACAACTTCATGCACATGAAACGCCGTGTGAAGCTGATTAAAATTTGTTACGATAAACATGTCCTTACTTTCATCCTCTGAAGGTGGCAAATGCAAAGACTTTGCCAAGTCAATTATAGAAATAATTGTATCACGTGGCATAAAAATTCCTTCAATGGAAGGATGTCCATTTGGTACTGGTGTAGGCTTTTTGTATGTTAGAATTTCCTTAATTTTAGCTACATTCATTCCATAGTAATTTCCCCCTACACGGAATTCTAAAATCTCAAGCTCATTGGTACCACTCTCTAATAAAATATTTGTCTCCATAACCCGTTCCTCCTATCCTCATATTCCTTACGGCAATTATACTACAATTTCTACAAAATTTCAAATATTTCCCAATTATTTTGTATTTTTCACACGAAAAATAAGATAAATTTTTCTAAAAGTATTGATTTTACTTTACTTCTCATCCATATCAATTCCTATTCCATATTCCTCGGCCGTAAATTATGGTTCTATATACGCCACATTCGTGTATTCACAAATTCCCTTGGCGATTTCCTCCCCTGTCTCTTTCCAAAAAGCCGAACTTCCACACATATTTTTTGCTTCGTGTAAATTGGTCATAAAAGCACATTCCACCAGAATACTAGCTTTTGTTCCCATAGTCTTTGTGTTACACAAGGCAAGATTTTTTTTCTTTGTCCCTCGGTTAATCTGTGGAGTTCCCTTTGCCATCTGTCTCAATACTTTTCTCGCCAGTTTCTTAGAATCTTTTCTATAACTAGAATGATAAAACACTTCCACGCCTTTGGCCGAATGAAACGTTCGTCCACTTCCAGCTGCATTGAAATGGATACTGACAGAATATTTCGCACCGGATTTTCTTATTATGGATTGTCTGGCTGATAAAGATATATCCTTACTTCCAAACGCAGAACGAACCACTTTAAATCCCAGTCTCTCCAATTCTGCTGCCAGAATTTTTCCTACTCCTACATTCATAGTATGCTCACGAATACTCTGGCCTTTTTTCACTTCATATATACCATCTCCATCAAAATCTACATTAAACGGCATTGGAGGCGTTCGCTTTCCGACTGTATAGGCCCCATGACCACAGTCTACTGCAATTTTTATGGGAGTCGCCCCTACATAAATTCGAACCTTTCCATTTCCATACTGACTGACAAACTGCACTCCACTTTCCTTAGTAATGCACACTTTCACATCGGACTCTTCTTGTGAAACCGTCATATATTTTGTATGGTTTGCATCAAAAACTGCTCCATCATATTCTTGAGAAATTTTTGTATTTTTCAGTCGCACATATATATGTGTTTCGTTTGAAGAAACAGCGATCTTTGGTGTTTTATTACAGGATATTTCAAACCAATCCTGTTCTTTCTTACTATAACCATTTATGGCTTGTATATAGGTATTGGAATCCATGTTATCAAAATGTAGATCCACATATTTTGTGGTTTCCTTATAAACCGTTACAACCCCCTGTTCCACGTCCACATCCTCGATTGTTGCACCAAACGTGGAAAACATAGACTCCAATGGCATTAAATAATGAGTATCCCCATCCTCCTTCACTTTATGAATCCTCTCAGGAAGCTTCACTTCCTGTCCATTTACAACCATTGTGTCCATTCCCACTTGAAGTTGTATTTCACAATCTCCCCTGGAGATGTATAACGTATCGCCCTCAATCCGAACTTTACCACCAATTGCTTCATCTTCAAACACAGCCTTCACAGGAAGCATCCATGTATTCCCATACTGTATTCCATAAAACATAACATCAAGATCGATCCAGGCATCGTTATATTGAACTTTCCTCAGTTTTTGTCCATGGTAATAATGAATCTCTCCTTCTTCCGTAAAAACAATTGGTTTTTGTAACCTTACATTCCAGTTCTCTTTATTTACATTCTGAACGATTAATTCTATTGCAAACACTTCTGCTACATTTTGTAACGGAACATAAACCTCTTTCGTTCCCGCATCTGTTTTTGCCAATGCAACCGGTGCCTGCAACAACGAAATCTCTTTCTGGTTATACCAAGCGCTTAAACTTCCTAGTTGCATTTTCAATACACGGTTTCCACTTTCCAGCGTGATCTCTCCGGTGGTATCATTGTACGCATATTTTAAATCCACTTCCTGATCCAATAAATCTTCACAGGAAACCATATATACCCCATCCGAATAGTATGCTTTTTTCCCTAGCAATTCTCCATCTAAATAAATTTTTACGCTATCCCAAGAAACATTCTGTTCCCCATACAAAGCGGCTCCCAATACAACGGTATACTTTCCCATAACAGAAAATAAAAGTCCAATTATTACTCCAAGACAACAAATGCGCTTTTTTCTATTCCTTTCTTTTCTCACAGTTTTCCCTCTTTTACTTTCTTACTCTTTTGCAATTTCCCTGTCACAAACTCTCACTCCCACAGGTTCCTACCTATTTAATTTCTTTTATTTCTGTTCTGTTTCTTATCACACATTGCAATCTGCTCATGTAGCGGTCTTCTCACTTTTTTCCTTGTTATTTCAGCTAAATGCAGACCTGTCATATCTACAAATACTGTCTTTACCGGATCCAAACGAATTACTCGTTTCAACTCCTCAATAAGGATCTGATCCGACTTTTTATCTTTCATATCGATAAAATCCACAAGAATAATCCCAGATATATTTCGCAAACGCAACTGTGCTGCAATTTCATTTGCAGCCTCCATATTAATCTTCAGAAAATGTTCTTCGCTATCTTTTTTTCCGGCAATGGCTTTTCCAGTATTCACATCAATCACAGTCAAAGCCTCCGTTGGCTCTATGATTAAATATCCCCCTGACTTTAGCCATACCCTTTCCTGTAATGCCTTTTGTAACTTTGTCTCTATACCGTACAACTGATTTAAGCTAAGCATTTCATCCTCATACAATTCCAGCTTATGCAGGTCCGATGGCTGATTGTTCTCCAGATATTGGCTCACCTGTTCATAGATTTCCACATCATCTGTTATAATTTTGGAAATCAATTTGTCGTAGCCATCCCTAATATCACACAAGTATCCTCTCGGCGCTTCGTAAAGCAGGGAATAGCGAGTTCGGTACAAACCTTGTCCCACAATTGTATCATATCTATTTTTTAAATTTCTTAGCTCTCTTAGAAAGTCTTCCTCTGCAACATTTTCCGCATTAGTGCGAACAATCACTCCGCAAGTAATCTTCGTCCCAAATTCCTGTTCTACCAAATCATGCAATCGTTTCCTTGTCTTAGGCTCTTTGATTTTACCCGATATACTAATCCTTTTGTCGCCATATGTGAGTACAGCATATTTTCCTGCAATCTGCAACTTTGTAGTAGCTGACGGATTTTTTGTCTTAACTGCATCTTTCGAAACTTGTACAAGCAGTTCGTCTCCCACACAGACTTTTGAGGTATTTTTTTTATTCAAGAATATGGGTGTTCCCGGCTCATTTAAAGAAAGGTGACATATGGTATCCTCCTGTATCTGTACAAACGCTGCATTTATGTTTCGTACAATGTTTTGCACCTTTCCTACATAAATATTCCCCACAATGGTCTCTTCTTCCGAAGGTTCCACCTGAACTTGCACAAGCCTTTGTTCTTGAAATAAAGAAGATACTACTCTCCCATTTCTTTTCGTTATCAAAAGCTGATACATTTTACACCTTACCCTTCTATAACATGTCCAAAACTCTCTAAGGTAACCAGCTTCCGTTCTTTACCATATTCTTCCACTTCCACCTTTGTATCTGCATTCAAGTCTGCATACACCTCTCGTCTGTGAACCTGATATGCAAATGGTTCATACGCAATTCCTGCATATTTACAAAAGGCTTCCATAATCACCTCAGGCTTAATATTGACTACACTTCCTGTGGCAATTTGCATGTAGATTTTACAACCATTATCATAGATATCTGCAACTGTATGATCCACTTTGGAACCAGTTTTTTCTTCGAAATCTTTTTCTGTATAGGCAACCTGATAGATATAAGGTTTTACATTCATCTCTTTTTCACTTTTTTTCGTTTTCTTCCGAATTATAATTTCCTTTTGTGTCAAAAAGTCATCAAATTTTTGTTCATATTGTTCCAAAAAAGGGTATCCATCCTTTACAGATATGCGATAATCCGCTGCTGCTACAATAGACATTGCATTTTTACTACCCTCATCTAATTCCACATAACTCTTCACCTGAATTTCCTGATTCATGACAGCATTTAATCGTTCCAGTGCTTCTTTGGAAGAATAAGAACCATTCATCTGTACATCCATATACTCTCCATCACTGGTAAGCCCAACCCCCAAAGGAGCCGCAAACGAAATCAACTGATGTGGATTAAACCCCTGCGAATAGGCTACATCCAATCCACTTCTTCTTATGGCCTTTTGAAAATAGCGCATGACATCTAAATGCCCAATAAATTTCATAGAACCTGCTTTACTAAACTTAATTCTTACCTTCAAAGCACACACCTCCTCCAAAAATTGCTGCACCACACCCCGCACACTTTTGTCTACAGTTTGGTGTTACCATTTCCTGTTTTCCGTTTTGGTATTCTTTCCATAGAAATTTCTTTGACACACCAATATCAATAAAATCCCAAGGGAATAATTCCTCTTCTTCTCGTTCTCTGGCTGTATAGAACAACGGATCAATTCCATTTTCCTTAAACTTGTCCATCCATATCTCGTATTTAAAATATTCCGACCAGGAATCAAAAATACAGCCTTCTTTGTACGCATCATAAATAACCTTACTCAATCTGCGATCTCCACGCGCCAGAACACCCTCCAATAACGTCAATTCTGCTTCATGCCAGTTATACTTTATACTCTTTTGATTCAACTGTTCCTTCATCTTTCCATTTAAGAATCGCTGTTTTTCCAGAAATTCTTCACTGGTACACATCCTTGTCCACTGGAACGGTGTAAATGGTTTTGGTACAAAAAAGGAAGTACTTGCAACTATGTTAACTTTTCCATTTCTCTGATCTTTTGGTATGGTGTAATACTCTCTTGCAATTTTATCAGACAAGATTGCAATTCCTTCGATATCTTCTTCTGTCTCTGTTGGCAATCCAAGCATAAAATATAATTTTACACGATTCCACCCACTTTGAAACGCATCCATGGCTCCCTTGAGGATATCTTCCTCTGTCAGTCCTTTATTGATTACATTTCTAAGTCTTTGAGAACCTGCTTCTGGCGCAAATGTCAGGCTACTTTTTCTCACATCCTGAACCTTACTCATTACATCCAGCGCAAATGCATCAATACGCAAAGAAGGAAGAGAGATGTTTACACCCTTTTCTCTAAACTCCTCAATCAAAAAATAAACCAATTCCTGCAAATCATTATAATCACTAGAGCTCAAAGAACTTAAAGAGATTTCTTCATGTCCAGTGCTCTCTAACATCTTTCTGGCTGTTTCCTTCAAAAACTCGATATCCCTTGGCCGAATTGGTCGATACAACATACCTGCCTGACAAAATCTGCACCCGCGAATACAGCCTCTTTGAATCTCCAGCACCACGCGGTCCTGTGTTGCCTTAATATATGGGACCAACGGTTTTTCCGGATAAAAAGTATTTGTAAGATCCATCTGCACCTGCTTTTTTATCTTTCTTGGTGCATTGCCATTAATTGGTTCAAAACTCTTTAAAATACCATTTTCCTCATACTCAGCTTCATAAAATTTCGGAACGTAGATTCCTTCTACTTCCTTAGCTGCCCTTTCCAAAAATTCATCTCTTGTGTTTCCTGCCGCTTTCATTTCTTTATACAAATCCAGCAACTGAAAATATACCGTTTCTCCTTCTCCTATATAGAACATATCAAAAAAATCCGCAATTGGTTCCGGATTATAAGAACAAGGACCACCACCAATTATAATAGGATCTCCATCGGAGCGCTCTTTTGCATATATCGGAATCTGTGATAGATCAATAATCTGCAGTATATTTGTATAACACATCTCATACTGTAATGTAATTCCTAAAAAATCAAAGTTTTTGATTGGCTCCTGTGATTCCAAAGCAAACAAAGGAATCTGTTTTTCTCTCATAATCCGATCCAAATCAGGCCATGGGGAATACACTCGTTCACAGTAAGCATCCCCTCTTTGGTTAAACATATCATATAAAATTTGAATTCCTAAATGTGACATTCCAATCTCATATACATCCGGAAAACACATACAGAATCGTATCTGCATTTCCTCTGGATTTTTCTCTACCATATTAATTTCCCCACCAATATATCTGGCTGGTTTATCGATTGTTAACAGTACCTCATCTGGTAATGCCAGTTTTCTCATAAAAACACCTCTTTTATTCCCATTCTTCTAAATATTTTTTTGCCAACTTTTCAATTTGCTCAGAACCCGAATCATCATTAATACATTCCGACACCATTTCCCACTTCAAATATGGACAAGAGAAACTTTGACTCTTTATTCCAAAAAGAAACAGGAAAAGCAAAATCGCCGCTATTATCCGGATTCGATACTTACAGTTATTCGCTCTTGAAAAGATTTTTTTTTCTTTCTCCTGCTGTATGTCTATATTTTGCCTTTCCTGTCCTCTGTTTGAACTTTCTCTATAATTTCCCATATTTTGCATACATATATTTCTGGCATAAGCAATTCTATCCTGTCTTTCCATTTTGTACCCCACCTCATTTAATCAACATCCGATTAACAGTTCTCTCTCTACTATATGAAGTAGTCCACACAATTCAGAACCATTGTTACCGTTTGCGACTTCCTATAATCAGTAACAAACTTTTTACTTATCCCAGTGAAACTGGCATTTTCAATGGTAACATACCCACTTTTTTTATGCAAGCCTTTCCACTGCTGAACGGTTACTTACTTATTCCTACAGTTACAGTCCGCAGATATGTAAACAGTAACGTTTGGGGCAATGTGACCCATACAAAATTGCCCCAAACAATCCTGCGTTACTCTTTCTTACGCCCTTTGCCCTAAAGGACTAGCTTTGCGTTGCAGCGTAGTGCAAAGAGCTACCTCTGAACAGTAACTCTCTTATGCACACTTCAATTTCTACATTGTAATTATTCTTGCCATTTTAAAAACGATATGTTACCATCTTTTCTAGGAGTATCAGAAATGCTACATCGTAACATTTCATCAAGTCTCCCATGATAGTTTTTACTATCATGTAACGATTCACTTCAAAAAAAAAAAAGAGGAGTATAGTATGAACGAAAAACAAACACACAATGATAATTCCCTTGAGGATTACAAATTATTGCAGGAAACCAAGAATTTGCGTACAGCAAAAAGTACACTATATGTATCAAAAAAAACACAATATGAAGATGCTGGTTCGTCTGCAATTGTATTAGTTGTAATGGGTGGCATCGGCTTTCTGTTAGCGATCCTTTCACTCTTGCATATTATATCTATTCCTTTTATGAGCACCACCTACTCGCAAGTAACCATGTTGATTATGTTTACAATTTTCTTAGCTTTGGGTGTCCATTCCTGGATAAAGGCAAAAAAGGTACAATCTCTAATTTCTGATGAAGAAGAAGCCTCAGACAACATTTCAACTTGGCTAAAAGAAAATATCACTTTAGAAAAATTAGATGAGTTAGAAGATTCTTCTGTTTCTTCTGAAATTAACTATTTAGCAAAGTTGGACTATTTAAATCAAGTAGCCAAACAGCAATTTCCTACATGTAATGAAGAGCAGATTGAATTCCTAGTGGATGAATTTCTAAATTCATTTTTTGAATAAGTCCACTTCTTATGAAAAGGGATTTTGCTTGCAATACTCTAGCGTGTTGCCATTGAATATACTTCATACAAACTGGTTTGCTAAAGTGCATATTTACTTGGCAACACTTCTATAATGAATCAAACAAGGCAGGAAAAAACTTCCCTGCCTTGTTCTTTACTATGTACTAGCAAACTGCCTGACGTTCTGAACCATCTGTCTGAATCTTATATAATTTTCTTCCTTCAAATTCATTACGATAATATACCCAGTTATCGATTACATTGATACTAACGCTCTGATCTTTATTTAATAATACATTCTCTGTTCCGTCTACTGTCATTTTACACAATTTGATGCCTTCTGTTAAGTTACCATAGTAAACCCAACGATCCACAACATTGACAAAACTACTTGCATCATCATTCAATTTTGTCTTCTGTGTACCATCTACTTTAATCTTGTAAATCTTTCCGCCATCAGATAAGTTTCTATAATAAATCCATTCGCCAACAACGTTAATGTGCATACTTTCGTCATCACACAACTCTGTCTTCTGCTCACCATTCACTGTAACCTTATACATCTTCTGACCAGATGTGATATTACAATAATATACCCATCCATCTACAACATTGATGTACATACATTTATCATCGGAGATTCTCAACTTACCAGTTCCATCAATGTTGATCTTGTATAATTTCTTATCATCTGAATAGTTTACAAAATAGATTACATTATCTACAACACTTACACAATCTACACTGTCATCTAACATCTTTGTACGCTCTGTACCGTCAATCTTAATCTTGTATAACTTTCCACCATCAGAATTGTTACGATAATAGATCCAGTCCTCTACAACATTGATACAGAAACATACTTCATCGCTAATCTTAGTTTTATCAGAACCATCAATACGTTCTTTGTATAAAGTTCCTTTATCTCCACTATTTGAGAAATATACCCATTCTCCCTGCTTTGCCACAACACCTTCATTTACAATATTACCTACTGTATTACCTGCCGTATTTGATTCACCCTGAAACAAACTATCTGGAGTTTCAACAACTCTTGGCTGCTCTACTGGTGCTGCAGCTTTAGAAAAATTTACCTCATCCTCCTGAGCCACCTGAGCAGATGGTGCCGGACTACCGTTCATATATACATTGTAATCGAATGTAGCAGAAGAATTTGCCTTCTGAGCTGTTTCCTGATTAAAACCCTCAGTTCTATTGCTTGCTGCTGACTGAATAGGAGTTTTTGCAGTTTCTGTAGCAGTAACTCCTAATTTATTACCACATTTAATACAAAATGCACTGTCATCTGTATTCTCGAAAAGACATTCTGTACAGATAAAAGGATTATCCTCAATCTTAGTACCACACTTTCTACAGAAAACACTTTCGTCTACATTTCTTGTTTTACAACTTTGACAAATACGCATAATTGCATTCCTACCTTTCTTAAATACCCTTCGTTTTGTTAATGAAATATCAAATTTCTATTACACAATTATTATAATACCATTATTCTATGACAAAATCAATTATTTTTTTTATATTATGCTATATTTTTTTATCATTTTTCACAATAGTTTTATCGTTTTATTACATTTTATTTTCAAATATTGATATTTTTTGAGATTTTCATTCTAATCATTAAGTAATCTTGCCTCTTTAACTACATGCTTACAGATTTCTCCTCTTTATATAAAGGTGTTACTTTATATGTATCCACAGTTCCTGAAGGGCAAAAAAACCACACATGTGCAAATTTTGCTATTCCCCTTAAATATCCGAATCATTTGCACATATGTGGTCAGAAGTGATACCTACGAATTGCTACGCTGGTATCATCAAATTATTCTATTTATGCTAATCCATGTTCTTCATAAAAATCTTCTAGTAATGCTTTATTTTTTCTAATCTTATAAGTTTTCACTTCAAACATAAGGATTGTCAATACGGTAAATATCACCATAATGAAACATAGGTTTCCTATCATTTGACCATACCCGCTCTTTCCGGCAATGGCCATTCGAAAAGCATCTACTGTATAGGTAAATGGTAGATATGCATGTATTTTTGCAACAAATGCTCCAGATATTTCAACAGGATAGGTTCCTGCAGAACCTGCAAGCTGAAGCACCATGAATACCAGCATCATAAAACTACCAATTTTCCCAAATAATACATCAAAGAAATACATAATACTCATAAAAGTTAAGGAAGCTACAACTGCTACCAATAAAACACTTACATAACTCTTAGGTGTGAATCCATTCACAATGCGCAACATCGTAATCATAACAATTGCCATTATGACAGACACAACAGTCAGTACACTGGCTTTAGATATCCACCATGACATTCCACCTTTTAATTCTCCCTTATACTTTGTCAACGGATACATCAAACATAATGCAAGACAACCTACCCACAGTGCTACCGACATCATATATGCTGACATAGCATGACCATTATTTGGCATATATGTAATCTTTGTTTCTTTTTCTTCAACCGGATCTGCCAACATTCCGATACTTTCTTCACCTGCCTTAGAAGCAAGTATTTCCTCTGCACCATCTGACAAAGCCTCTTCTAATTCTGTACTTCCATCGTGCAATTTATCTAACCCATCTTCCAGTTTACCAGAACCCTCTGCCAGCTTTCCTGCTCCATCTTTTATTGTTGTTGCACCTTCTGTTAACTTTGTAGCGCCATTTACAAGCTTTTTATTATTTCCTGTCAATGTTTTGGTTCCTGAAACAAGTTGATCTGCTCCATTATCCAAGGATTGCAAACCATTATCCATCGTTTCCATTCCTTTCGAAAGCGTTTTCGCACCAACTTTCAATTTAAGTGCTCCCGTATGAACCTGTTCAATTCCGGAAACCAATTGCGTTGCACCATTATTTAACTGTGTACAACCGGTTGCTAATGCTGCTGCACCTGTATCCAGCTTTAGGGCACCAACTACCAAAGCCGATCCATTTTCCAACAATTGTTGTGCTCCATTTTTCATTGTGACATCATTGGCTGTAAGTGCAGAAAATCCGTTTATTAACTGTTCCATTCCCGTTGCTGCGTCAGGGAAAGAAGCCGTTCCATTTTCTAGCTGTGTTAATGCAGTTGAAACCTGCTTTGTTCCTTCCTGGATCTTTTTTGCTCCGGTACTGGCTGAACCCAAAGCATTCCCTAACACTTCAAAATTAGATGCCACTCCACTCTGTGTAATCTGCGCGCCAGCTGCTGATAATTCTTTTGCACCATTCTCCAGTGTTTTTGCCCCATTTGCCAAGCCAGTAACTGCAACTGGTAATCCATTTGTTTCATTATTAAGCTGTGTCAGTCCCTGTGTAATTTCCTCCGGAACTGCGCAAAATGACAAAGCTGACATATCTACGGAAACAGAACCTTTTACCTTTTTCTCATCCGTTATCTTTACTGTTTCCAAATCTGCAACCATAGCATTTGCAGCTTCTTCTGTGAGTGCCCCACTTGTTTTGGCCTCTGTAATCATTGCAATGGCATCTTCTACCTGTTTATTTATTGTTTCTTTGGCTTCTTCTCCCTGGGAATCAATAGCTGCATTTGCCTCATCCACACTGGCACCTATTGTTTCTTTTATTGTGGAAACTTTTGTATTGTTTCCTTCTATAATTGTATTTGCAGACGATATGGCTCCACTTGCTTTCTCAATGCCATCAGAAGCGCCTTTTATTGTAATCGCAGCCGTACTTACACCTGTTGCCGCATTTCCAATACCAGTACCTGCCGTTTGTAACCCTTTCGATAGCTTTTCGATACTCTCTCCAGATCCTTCAACGGATGTTTTTATCTGTTCAATTCCTTGAGCCAACTGTGTTGTTGCATCCACTAAAGAGGGGTTTTCTTCTGACCCGGTAGTAACTGCCGCATTCAATTGAGAAATTCCATTGGACACAACCGTAAGATTGGTTAATCCACTCATTTGATTTGCCCCTGCTGCCAGTTTCTCCACTCCATCTACATACGAACCAACACCAGTTGCCAGACTATTTGTCCCTGCAACATAAGCACTTGTACCAGTATACAGTGAATTTGCTCCTGCTGCCAGTTCATTGGAACCACCAACCAACGATGACATTCCCTTTGTTAATTCCGGCGTGTTCTCATTTAGTTTCTTCGTTCCATCCGCCAAAGACTTGATTCCATTTTCTAATTTCTTAGCTCCATTTTCTAATTTCTTTCCACCAAGCAATAGTTTGACAGCTCCGGACTGCAAAGACTCACTTCCATCAGCTACTTTCGTAACCCCCTGTGTATATTCCTTCAATCCAACTGTTAATTCTTCACTTCCATCTACAAAGGACAAACATCCATCTTCCAGCACTTCCAGATTGGCTTTTATTTTTTGATTACCAGTCTTTACCTTCTCTGTACCCTTCCCAATTTTTTCTGCACCATCTGCACCATCCTGCATTCCGTCTGCGATCGTAACAAATTGATCCATGATTGTCTCTGTATATGTTTTCGTCACTTCATTGGCAACTTCATTTTTTATTCTTGCAAAAGCCGATTCACTTAATTTCGATGCAATATAATTTTTTGCGGGATTTGTACTGTATTCCAATTGCATCTTTTGAGGTTCTTCATCCATAACCGTGGAGGATGCTTTTGAAAAATCCTTTGGGATTGTGATTACCATATAATAATCTCCATTTTCCAAGCCTTTTTCTGCATCTTCACTCTTTACAAACTGGAAATCCAACTCCTCATTTTCCCTTAGTTTATCCTCCAGCTCTTCTCCTACCCGCAATGTAGCCCCTTCATATTCAACAGACTGGTCTAAATTGACTACAGCTACAGGTAATTTACTTAAATTCCCATAAGGATCCCACATAGAACCTAAAAACAGAGTTGTGTATATGGCAGGAATTGCAATAATTCCAGCTAATACGATTAGCAACATCCTATTTTTTAATAATGACTTCCATTCTTGTACTAACATAGCTTTCTCCTTTCTAGCTGTTACACTATTTGACATGGCATCTATAAAACGTCTTTTTATCGTTTATTAGATACAGTGTTGATTATTTTCTTTTCTTGCATTATACTGTATTTATAGTTCAAATACAAACATCAATTAAACTATATTTTGTCTAATACTAGACACATACTACTGCTATTGTCTATTAAATATATTTTCTTATAAAAAGAAAGGATGAAATACAATGGAACAAAAAACAGACCGAAGAATCAGAAAAACCAAACGTTTGCTCCGCCAAGGATTTGCAAAACTTATGCAAACAAAGAGTATTAAAGAAATAACTGTAAAAGAACTGGTAGAAGAAGTGGACATCAACCGTTCTACATTCTATCTGCATTATACTGATATTTATGACATGCTGGAAAAGGTAGAAGACGAACTTATGGAGGAGATTATTACACTGATTCCTTCCGCCAGTGAACAAATAGAAAATATGAACCAAAGCTATCCGTTTATTTTTAATCTTTTTACCATGCTGGATCAAAATCGTGATATTTGTACTTCTTTGGTCGGTCCCCATGGAGATCTTTCCTTTGTCACCAGGATCGAGAACTATATTTTTAGTAACAGTGAAAAGTATCATTCCCGATTTTTCCCGGCTGCCTCTGAAGACGAAATGAAATATGTCCATGCTTATTGCATTACCGGCTGCGTTGGAATTGTAAAAAAATGGCTCACCGAGCCAAACGAGGATTCCCCTGAACACATGGCAAAGATTATATACAATATGTTACTTAGTTCCTTAGAATCCTTCATGCCACAAAACAAAATTTCCAGAAAGCCAAAACCTCTCACTTAGCTATTGTATTGCCATAAACACAACTTCACCTGTTCGACAAAAGATGGACTGACGACAGAACAAAATATAAACTTTTGATGCTCCGATCCTGTAGAACAAAAAAAGAGGATAGAAATGTTCTAGTCCACATTTCTATCCTCTCTTTTTGAATTTTCTCTTTTCTCTCTACTCTACACGTTCTCCAATGTAATAGAATCCTTTACACTCTTTTAATTTTACCGAAACCAGTTCTCCAATTAAAGAAGCATCTCCTTCAAAATGTACTAACAGGTTATTTGACAAACGCCCTGTCACTAATTTTTCATCCTGTCCGTTCACCTCTTCTACCAATACTTCCTGTATGGTTCCCTCGTCCTTTTTTGTCAATTCACTGGAAATTTCCTGAACTTTTGCTAACAATCTCTGAAAACGATCCTTTACCACATCTTCCGGGACCTGTCCTTCCATGGTTGCCGCAGGAGTTCCAGTTCTCTTTGAATAAATGAATGTATATGCTGCTGAATATCCCACTTTCTCTACCACATCCATTGTTTCCATAAAGTCTTCCTCTGTCTCTCCTGGAAAACCAACCATAATATCTGTTGTCAATGAAATGTCCGGTATTTCCTGCTTAATCTTTTCTACCAAAGCCAGATAATCCTCTTTGGTATATTTCCGATTCATAATCTTCAAAAGTCGGCTACTTCCTGCCTGTACTGGTAAATGTAAGTGTTTACAAATCTTTTTCGACTGTTTCATTGTTTCAATTAATTCATCAGACAAATCCTTTGGATGAGAAGTCATGAAACGAATTCGCTTTAGTCCCTCTACCTTTTCTACTTCTCGTAAAAGTTCAGCAAATGATACCGGTGTTTCAAAATCTTTTCCATAAGAATTCACATTTTGTCCCAGCAACATAACTTCAACCACACCATCCGCCACAAGAGCTTCCACTTCCCTGATAATCTCTTTGGGATTCCTGCTTCGTTCTCTTCCTCTTACATAAGGCACAATACAATACGTACAGAAATTGTTACAACCAAACATAACATTAACACCAGCCTTGAAAGAGAACTTTCTTTCACTTGGCAAATCTTCTACAATTTCCTTTGTATCCTTCCAAATATCAACTACCATTCGTTCTGACATAAAACTTGTATATAAGAGCTCTGCGAACTTAAAAATGTTGTGTGTACCAAACAGAAGATTAACAAAGGAATAACTCTTTCTAATCTTCTCAACTACAATATCTTCCTGCATCATACACCCACATAATGCAATGTACATATGTGGTTTCTTCTTCTTCATTCGCTTTAGTGCACCTAATCTTCCATACACTTTTTGGTTGGCATTTTCACGAACCGTACAAGTATTATAGATGATCAAATCCGCATCTTCACCTTCTACAATATCATATCCAATCTTTTCAAGAATTCCTATAATCTTTTCTGAGTCGCGGGAATTCATCTGACAACCAAAGGTTACAGCTGACGCGGTCAGCGCTCTTCCCATTTCTTCTTTCTGCTTATTCAAAATCTCCTGACATTTTTTTATAAAGTAATACTGTCTCATAGGTTCCTCTATGGGCTCTGGTCCATTCAAATCGACTTTGTTCATCCATTCTTCTATTGCCTCTCGATTATGCATCTTTTTCCTCCGTTCTCGAACTATCTATTGCTTCTTAATCCATTCTTTTTCCGTCAAAATAACATCCATCTGATAATCATGTTCCTCAAATGGAATGGCCTCCAACAACTGGTAACTATAGCATAATGCAATTTTTGTTAACGAGGTTCCCTTCCAGCGTTGTAAATATCTGTCATAAAATCCCCCACCGTATCCTAACCGATGATAACTTCTGTCAAACGCCAGTCCAGGCATCAAAACAATTCCTGCTTCGCCCTCTACTATTTTCTCTGAATTGGGCTCTAAAATATTTTGATACCCCTTTTGCAACTGATTCATACTTTCGATTTCATAAAACCGAATATCCTCTCCAACCACTTTCGGAACTGCAATTCGTTTTCCTGTAGCCATCCACTGCTCCATTCGCTTTGCTGTCTGTACCTCCTGGTTATAGGATACATAAGAATACACAAGTTCCATTTCCTTCCATATCTTGAGATTTTCCAGCTTTTCAAAAATTCTTTCACTCTTTTTCTCTATCTCATCCAAAGACATACTTCTTTTTTGACTTCGTATCCTCTGCCGTAATTCCTGTTTTATCATGGAGATTAGCTTCTCCTCGCTTTTTTCTTTTTCACGTCTTTTAAATCTGTTACGGTTCCGTCCGGATTCAATACAGAAACATTATTCAATGTGCTCTGCAAATCTGCGCGAATGGCTGCGATATACTCTTTTCTTAAATTCGCTTGCTCTAGCTTCTCTTCTGCCGTTAAACCCTGTTCTTTTGATTTATGATACAATTCGTTTATTCTAGCGATTTTTTCGTCGTTCATTTTGTTCTCCTTTTCAAATTTTTGTTTTCTGTTCTATCTATTCCCGATTTAAGCTATTCTGTGAATAACCAGCTACTCCTATGCAAACATAACGTATCAGATTGTTCCATTATATAGGGTACTGAATAGTTATCTTTATTTACTATACTGTGGTGTCATGATATAGTCAATCAAATGAAATCCTTCGTTTTTATGAGCCATAAAAACAGTTCCTATATCCTCTCCCTGCATAATCCGATGAATAATTCCAATATTTTCCCCATTGGCAATTACCATATCACACCCGGAAGCAGTCGCAATCTTTCCGGCAGAAATCTTGGTAGCCATACCACCAGTTCCCACTCCACTTGTAACACCTTTTCCCATATTCTCTAACTTCTCATCAATTTTAGTTACACACTGGATAAATTCTGCATCTTTATTCGTATTTGGATCATCGGTATACAATCCATCAATGTCAGATAATAAAATTAATAAATCTGCTCCGATCAACGCTGCCACAATTGCAGAAAGTGTATCATTGTCTCCGAAATTTCCATATTCCAATTCATCTGTAGAAACAGTATCATTTTCATTCACAATTGGTATGACACCCATCTTTAGCAACTCACGAAAAGTATTCTGTGCATTGGCTCGGCTAACATCATTGATCATAGTATATTTTGTCATCAGTACCTGTGCAGTAACCTGATTATATTCACCAAATAATTTTTGATATACCATCATCAGTCTTGCCTGTCCAACCGCAGCACATGCCTGTCTTATTGCAGTTTCCGTCGGTCTTTCCTTTATTCCCATAGCCTTTCTACCAACCGCAATGGCACCGGATGAAACTACTACTACTTCTTTTCCCTGATTTCTTAAATCCGTAAGTAAACGTACCAGTTTCTCTAATTTCACCAAATCAAGTGCCCCAGTCTCCTCATGAGTGATCGTTGAAGATCCAAGCTTAATCACAATTCTCTTCTTCTCTTTAATAAATGATCTATCCATATTTTCACCAGTTCCCTTTCTAGTTTTCTTCTAACGGTTGATACACCTGTCTGATGGCTTCATACACACGCAATCCATCCATCGCTGCTGAAGTAATTCCACCTGCATATCCAGCTCCCTCACCACAAGGATAGAAACCTTTATAGTTCCCCTCAAATTTCTCATTTCTCGTAATTCTCACCGGCGACGAAGTTCTTGTTTCCACGCCAGAAAGAACGATATCTTCCCGATCAAACCCCGGAATTCTTTTAGAAAATTCCTCAATTCCCTCTACAATGGTTTCACAAACAAATCCCGGTAGACAATTCCACAAATTTCCAAACTCGGTTTTTCCTTTATGAATCGGTTTTAGATTTCCATAGGCAGTACTTGTCTTTTTTTTCTTGAAATCTCCAAACAACTGAACCGGCACCTTTCCTTTTCCTTCCAAGTATGCCTTTTTCTCCCATTTTCTTTGAAATTCTACGCCATCAAGCACAGAATTTCCCTCAAAATCCTCCGGCACAACATTGACAACTAATGCACTATTGGCATTTTTTTCATCTCGACCGGAATTGCTCATTCCATTCACTACAAGAGCATGTTTCTCTGAAGAGGCATCTACCACAAATCCTCCAGGACACATACAGAACGAAAAAATGCTCCTTCCATTTTTTGCCTGATGGGTAAGCTTATAATCTGCAGCTGGTAAAATATCCGCAAGTTCACCATATTGATTTTCGTTAATAATACTCTGTTCATGTTCCACACGAACTCCTATGGCAAATGGCTTTTGTTCCATGTGAACCTTCTTTTTCTCAAACAATTCGAATGTATCTCTGGCGCTATGACCAATGGCAAATACTGCCACCTGCGTATGAATCCAATTTTCATCATTAATCTGCACACCTGCCAGATTTCCATTCTCATCCAGACGAATATTCGTTACCTTAGATTGAAAATGAATCTCTCCGCCCCATTTCAATATATTCTCTCTCATATTTTTTACAATTTTACACAATACATCGGTACCTATGTGTGGCTTTTGCTGATACAAAATCTCCTCAGAAGCTCCATTCTCCACAAAAATCTCCAAGACCTTTCGGTTTCGTCCACTTGGATCTTTTACAGTTGTATTAAGCTTCCCGTCTGAAAATGTTCCTGCACCACCTTCCCCGAACTGCACATTACTTTGGGGCATAAGAATTCCGTTTTTCCAAAAGGCTTCCACATCCTTCAAGCGTTCTTCAACTTTTTTCCCTTGTTCAAACACAATTGGCTTATATCCTGCCTTTGCCAGTTCCCACGCACAAAACATACCAGCCGGTCCAAATCCCACAACAACCGGCGGGTGTTTCAGTTTCTGCTCTCCCATTTCCGGATATTGATATTTCACCTCGTTGGCTTTTGAAAAACGTTTTTTCTTTTCTTTGTCTAAAAGCTTCTTTTCCAAAGAAGCACCAACTTCTACCTCAACCACATACGAATAACAAATCTCTTTTTTCTTTCTCGCATCTAAAGAACGTTTTATAATATGTATCTGTTTTATTTCTTTTTCTGAGCACCCCAAAATCTTCCCAGATTTTTTTTTGATATAAAACATTTCTTTTTTCCAATAAAACTGCTCCCATGCTTCTCTTGTTGGGAATTCTTCTCTGTTATTTCTATAGATTTCGGATATATTTACCTTTATCTGTGATATTCTTAACAATTTTCCTGCACTCACTTTCCCGGAATTCTCTTCTAACCTACACAAATTACTCTTCTATCTTCTCTATACAATCCATACCGCAAATCGCACAACTTGCAAGATAAGCAGATATCCAGCACCACTGTAAATTGTATCCACCACAAATACCATCTACATCCATCACTTCTCCAACAAGATAAAAATCTTTTATCAATTTAGACTCCATTGTTTTCTCATCAATTTCGTCTGTGGATACGCCTCCTGCGGTAACCTGCGCTTGTTCAAACCCATTAGTTTCCACGATCTTTGTATTCATCTTTTTTAATTTTACAGCTAACTGTTTTATCTGTTGTGCATTGATGCTACTGGCCTTTTTCGTCTTACTAATCCCGCTCAACGGCAAAAATACCTGTATTAGTTTTTGGTTCAGTAAGCCAATCAATGCTTCACTTGCATTCTTATCTGATTTACGAAATCTGCGTGTCAGTTCCAGTTCCAATTCTTCCTTTGTAAGCTCTGGCATATAATCAATACACGCAGACACGGATTTTCCATCTTCTAGCGCTCTTGCCGCATATCGACTCAGCTGAAATACTGGAATTCCTGATATTCCATAGGAGGTTAACTGCAACTCGCCTTTTTCCTCTTGTACCTTTTCCTGATCCACATACAAACTAATTTCAGCAAAAACACGCACACCTGAAATTTCTTTATAGTATGCCTCACTACATTTTAAGCCAATAAGAGCAGGCACCGGATCCACTATCCGATGTCCCAATTTTCTCGCCAAAACAAATCCGCTTCCATCGGATCCCAGTTTAGGAGAGGCCTTTCCTCCTGTAGCAAGCACAAGCTGCTTTCCTGTGTACCTTCCATTCTCTGTCCGCACAATAAAGTCTTTCTTTTTCTGAATTTCCAATACTTTCTCAAATTTCACATGGATCCCCGCATTGTGAATTTCCATCTCAAAGATGTCCAAAACCGCACTTGCCTGTTCTGAATAAGGATAGATATAGCCATTTTTATTTTTAGGGTAGATTCCCATCTTTTTCAAACATTCCACGGCTTTATCAGGACCAAAGGCATGGATTCCATATTCTACAAATCCATCCTGTTCTCCTCCATAACAATCCTCAGATATATACAAATTAGTATAATTACACTTTCCATTTCCTGTAGCTAACAGTTTCTTTCCCAACTGTTTCTTCTGTTCAAAAAGCACTACCCTTTTTCCACATCTTGCACACAAAATTGCAGAAAACATTCCTGCTGCGCCACCACCAACAATGATCACATCTGTTCTTTCTTCAGTCAAGTCAACACCGTCCTTGCAATCTTTACTCCTACCTAGCAGTTCAGCCAGGGGCTGCCTGAACTGTCACATTCCTATTTCCACTCAACTTCACACTATTTTACATTTTAGCCTTATACAGCATAGATTGCAAGACAAACTTGTAATTCCTCGTAACAGTTCAGGTAGTCCTTGCACACATTGCTGTGCAAGGACGTATGAATGCGTAAATCAGGTGTGGCTCACAGCAATTTGCATGCGTAAGCTTGCTGTGAGCCGTAACAGGACAGCCCCCGTCTGAACTGTTACAATTCCTCAACTTGAGTAATTTTCCAGCATCGCATACAATTCTTTCTCATCTTTCACCTTAATTCCTTTTGATAATTTTATCTGCTCCTCCACTGACAAATTTTTTGCCATTATGTTTGTATCCTCATATTTATTTTCCCATTTTGCATCATAAACGACAACCTGACCACTCTCCACCACTACAATAAACTTATAATTTTGCCCCCTGTCATTCACTCTTTTTCGTACTACAATCCCTTTTTCCGAAAATTCCACCAACTCCAGAGTAATGTTTCCATTCTGCTTTTGCTTTTCTATTTGATTGTATTCTTTAATATAATTTTCCAGTTCTTTTCTCTTCCAACCAACAAAAGCAGAAGCAAGCGTTTCTTCTTTTATGATTTCTTCCCCGTTCTCTGGATTTTGAATGAGATATCTACAATACGCCCCCGGAGCAAGAAATTCTTTATTTTCCTGTTCCAACACTGTAATTGCGCTTTCCTTCTCCTTATTCTCTTTTTGTTTTATTACCTCTCGAAACCCAAAAAAGGAAACTCCCTGCAACAAAAAGCAACAGATTGCACAAACAATGATACAAATATACAATTTCCCGTATCGCATTCCTTTCCTCCTTTCATAACCTGTCACAGTTCACAGATATGTGAACTGTAATCCAAACTCACTATCCTTTTCTCAAGTTTTACCAAAATTTTCATTTTTATTCGTATAAGTAAAAAAAGAATGTTGCAAACTCAACATTCACAACATTCTCTTTATACCATTCTATTCTTTTATTCTTCTTTCGTCTCTAATAAATGCAATCGGATTGCAACCGAGCACAAAGTTCTTCCCATTGGCATTGCCGAAAGTTCTTCCTGGTCTACCGACTTAAATAATATCAACATTACGAAATACACTACAACAGCAACCAGGATGGAAAGAATTACCGCAATCCCATTTGCAACAACTCCTCCAATTACAGATAACACCATATTCACACCCTGATAAACAGCCCAGGCTACTCCCCCCATAAGAACCGCTGCAATGGCTGGAATTACAAATGTTTTCTTAATTTCCTGCTGATAATCCAAATATTTTGCCACAGAATGCCAGTTCAAAATACATACACCTAACGGAAATGTGATATTACCCACGATCAACGCATACGCTCCAAGATTGGTATAATTCAGCAATAGATAGACCAGCACAATATGTATTCCCAAAGAAATTGCCGAATGCACAACCGGCAATCGCATCTGATTAATTGCCTGCAGCACACCGCTGGTCACTGTTGACAACGCATAAAATACTAATGCAATAGAACCATATAACAACATGTTACATGCAACTGGTCGATAAGTAACTAAATTCGGAAATAGCAATTTCATGACAGGGGTTGCTAACACTGCTAAACCAACCGCACAAGGAAAGGCAATCATCATGTTAAATTTAACCACTGTTTTTACTTTTTGCTTTACTTCATCCATCTCTCCCTTTGCAAAAGAGCCTACGATACTTGGTATAATGGAAGTTCCCATCGCTGTAGACACGCCCAAAGGCACACTCAGAAGCACCGTATACTGACCGGTATACACACCAATTAGTGACAAACGGACATCCTCGTCTAAATTTTTACCAGCCATAATATTTCCAAACATGGCCGAATCCACAAATCCACTGATCTGATATACCGTTTGACTCAGAACAACAGGAACAATCGTCAAAAATAAAACACGATAAATGTCTAGATTACTTTCCACTTCATGCATATCTCTATCCATCTTTTTCTTTAAAATCGGACGATTTAAGAAATATACCCCCAACATGAACAACAGCGCGGCAAGAGCTCCTGAAAAAGTACCTGTTGTACTTCCTGTCGCACCATAAGCTGCAACGACTGGAGAACCACTGTGTATTTTCATAAGTGTATAAGCGGCTGCTATGCTGACAACAGCATTCACGATCTGCTCAAAGATCTGAGATATGGCAGTTGGAACCATGGTATTCTGCCCTTGAAAATAGCCTCTGAATACACCTAACAATGCCACACAAAAAACAGTAGGTGCCAATACACGCAATGGCATAGCAGCTTCTGAATACTTCATAAAAGAAACAAAATAATCTGCACCAAAATATACAATAGCAGCTACCGTTCCTCCCGTTATAGTAGCAAATACTAATGCATTTACAAAAATCTTATGTGCATTTTTGTATTGTCCTTTTACATTTTTTGCCGCAACCATTTTGGAAACGGCCAAAGGCAACCCATAAGAAGAAACTACCAGTGCCACCGTATAGAACTGATAGGCCACTCCATATATTCCGTTTCCCTTTTCTCCTAAAAGGTTGCTCAGCGGAAAACGATAGATCATTCCAATCAATCGAACCAGGATAGAGGCTGCTGCCAATATGGTTCCCTGTTTTAATATTTCATTTGTTTTGTTTTTCTTTTCCATTTTTCTCTCCAATATTATCGATATATACCTAACTGGTCCATAATCTCTCGTTGTTTCTGTTCCATCACCATACGTTCATCTTCCTCCATATGATCATATCCACACAAATGTAACATACTATGTGCAGTTAAGAAACCTAATTCTCTCTCGACGGAATGACCAAACTCTTTCGCTTGCTCCTCTACCCGATCGATGGATATCATAATATCTCCAAGCATAAGTTCTCCCGTCTCCGGATGAAATAGCATTTCATCCTCTTCCACATTTGAAAAATCTCCTGGAGTTTCATATTCCACCATAGGAAATGACAACACATCCGTAGCTCTGTCTATTTGTCTGTATTCTGCGTTTACTCTCTGAATTTCTTCATTATCCGTAATCACAATATTCACTTCCACTTCATATGGACATTTTTCGTAATCCAACACCTGCATAATTACCCGTGTCATCAACGCTTGATAATCCAACGCAAATTCTTTTTCTGCTTCATACTCAAAATGAAATGTCATACACTTTCCCTCCATTCTTGTCTCAATGCCCATTTTTCAAAATATTCTTCCAATAACTTGTACTCTCGAAAGGTCATATCACACATACTCAAAGCATCTTTCTCCACTCGCAAATGAAAGAGCTTTTTTATCATTTTCATCTTTTCTTCATCTGAAGAAATATTTTTTGCCCTTTCCATCATAAATACAATACTGTCTGCAAGCATGACGATCGCCGCTTCCTTGGATTTTGGTAACCCAACCGATACATTATGTTCCAAAATAATGGCTTCTACCTCATTGGGAAGTTTAAATTCTTTTGCAAGCCGACAGCCACTTGCAATATAATCTTCCCCTTCCAGCCGTCCAATTTCGTGATAAAATCCACCCAAGTAAGCTAACATAGCATCCAAGTCTAAGACTTCGGCTGCCTCCTTGGATAATTCCGCAACTTTTCGACTGTGACGGTACACTACAGGTTGTTCCTGTTCCAGTCTACGATACAAAGAAAAGTCCTTCTGCAAGAATTTGGTATAAGACAAGTCAGCCTGTCCATTCCCTTTTACCTGGATATCCCCAAGTTTCATAAAAGTTCCTTCTTCCCACATTTCCTCCTCCTCGGCTAAAAATTGTGAAATACCGGATTTTATAAAGCGAAAGTCCCCTGTATGCAAATATCCCTGTAAAACCCAAGCCCCCAAGGCACATAAAAGGATATTCAAAAAAAACACCAACTCACAGATTATATTTTCCTTTGTGCACATATTCTTCCATATGAAATTGCATTTTAAAATAATCAAAATAGCATTTCCTATGGTTCCAATAAGAATGACATAGCCTATATTCGACAATTTTTTCAAATAAGGTGTCAACAAGCACATTCCCACCGCTGCTAAATAAAGATACGCAAACATTTCCATACTTTCTATTTTCATTATTCCAAACACCAAACACATCATAGTCTGATATGTGCAACCAATGGAATAATTCAGAAAAACACTTAACATCCAGCCACCTAACATCCAAAACGGCAGATTAAGAGGATCGCCTGACACATACATTCCCAACAACGAAAACAAAAAACAAATATAATACACTCTTTTCAAGGAGATGCCTCGATTTCCCTTCTCTCTACAAATAAACTGTAATACCGATAGAAATACAGAATGAAATAAAACAAGCAACACATCCAACTTAAGCATGAGCCTTTGTTCAATTCTTCCACTTGTATAGAAAAAAAACATCCCCAACACTGTCACAAACAAAAAAATACCATCTGTTATTCTCTGTTTTCTTTTTGTATCCTTCCTATTTCTTTCCATTTGTTTTTGCGCCATCTCCTGACTTTCTTCCTACTTTTTTTGATGAGATTTTCTTGCTTTTTTTCTCCTCATAATCATCGTAAGCCTTTACAATTTTCTGTACTAATGGGTGCCTTACTACATCCTTACTACTTAACTTACAAAATCCAATATCATCGATCTTTCCTAACACTCTCATTGCTTCCTCAAGACCAGATTTCGTATCTTTCGGTAAATCCTTCTGTGTCAGATCTCCGGTAACAATTACCTTCGATCCAAAACCGATACGAGTCAAAAACATTTTCATCTGAGCTGGAGTTGTATTTTGAGCCTCATCCAAAATAATAAATGAATTATCCAACGTCCGGCCTCTCATATATGCCAAAGGTGCTACCTCTATCAATCCTTTTTCCATATTCTTCATAAAAGTTTCTGTTCCCATAATCTGATGTAACGCATCATATAAAGGTCGTAAATAAGGATCTACTTTACTCTGAAGATCCCCAGGTAAAAAACCAAGTTTTTCTCCTGCTTCAATTGCCGGACGTGTCATAATAATTTTGCTCACCTCATCATTTTTAAAGGCAGTAATCGCCATTGCCATTGCAAGATAAGTCTTTCCGGTTCCAGCAGGCCCCACACCAAACACAATCATTTTCTTGCGAATTTGATCAATATAATTCTTCTGTCCCAAAGTCTTTGGTTTAATAGGTTTCCCCTGTATCGTATGACAGATAATATCTCCGTCAATTTCTATAATTGCACCTTCTTTATCTTCCATAGAAAGTGCCAGTGCATAATTCACATTCTGTTCGGTAACAACATTGTTTCTTTTGGAAAGCTCAATAAGATTTAAAAATACACTCTTTGCTTTTGCAACATTCTCTGCAGCACCAATCAATTTCATTTGCCCATTTCTCGCTACAATTGTTACATTTAGAGTACGCTCGATCATTTTTACATTTTTATCTAATTGGCCACATACATTTTGCTCATGTTCCATTGGAACCTCTATCATTATCTCCATTAATCCCATTCTTGTCTTCCTGCCTCCATTCCGATTCCGTTACTTTTCTATGACTCTGAACAGGCTTCAGCATTTTATATGACACATGCAATATTATGCCATCTTCACCTATCTGAAACCACTTATTTTCTCTTTCAAAAAGAATACCCTCTTCTATTTTTTCTTTTCTATATTTTGTATACTGCTTGTTAAGATTCTTCTTAATCTGTTCTTTGGAATAAGCCACACTCTTGTTTTCATATTCTCTATACTTTATTCTTCCATATTGAATCGGTAACACAAATGATTTACTCAACGATACTTTACACACGTCTGCAATTATATCATATTTTTTATTTTTATCAAAACGATTTAAAGGATTCTTTAAGTATATTTTTTTCTGAGCGATCTGGAATTCTAAAATACTTTGTTTTTTCCCTGTATACACTCTTTTTTCCCCTAAATATTTTTGTTTTTTCTCAAAAGTCCCATCCATCTCAATTAGAATATCTCCGTCAGCATGCACAAGCTCCGGTTTCATAGTGTTCCCATTTTCATCTTTGTAGAGAAGAATTCCTGATATTAGGATATCTCCTTTTTTCACACTATCTCCACTTACCACACAGGGAACTCCTGTCCTTGTCACGATACTCCTTATTATTCCATCTTTTTCTGCAACCAAATGTGAACCGTCCGCCTTTTCTTCCATTTCATGCACTTCGTTATTCTCAACTACAACAATGGAAAGCTTTGTCCCCTTTAATTCTGCCGAAACCCAACCAATATTGGCATACTTCTCCCTAATTTTTTCTTCTATTTCCTGACAATCAACCTGTGCTCTTCGCATTCCGGACTCTATATTATATTTTTTCAAAAAGCGAAGCATTTCCTCTTGTGTACACACACTTTGACCAGTAACGGATATGTCCCACACAAACATACTCAACAGATACATCAACCAAATTCCTGACACGAAACCAAATACAATCCCCCTCTTCTTTTGTATTTGATTGACCAAAAATGGAAATCCTATTCTTCCTATGATCTTTGGCATTACTTTTGTCTTTTTTGCAATTTTCCTAGTATACCAAAAATCAGACAAGCGAATATTACAATAGATTTCATTTTTCTTTTTTTGTACTCCCCAAATATGAAGCCCTTGTAATTTACATATATTGATAAAGCGTTCCTGTGCAATTCCATTTAGTAAGACGATAACATATCCGCGAAACCAACGCATTAGGACTTTCCACATATCTGCCTCCTACTAATCCATATATTGCACACTAGTTACATATCCAGCAATGCATATTTCCAGGTCTGAACAATATGCAATTTCCAATCGCTTTCCTGCGATCATCAAAACGCCCTTTTTCGTCATCAATTTTACATAGGTATCTTCATAATCCATAATTCCTCTATAATTTTCTATTCTTACATATTTCTGTCCATACATATGTAGCAATGGACAATCTGAAAAAATATCCGGTGAAATCTGAATATTTCTCCACATGTTCTCCAAACGATTGGAACGTTCGGATGACACTCTTTTTACTTTTTCAGTCTTTGTCCTTTTTCTTTTCATAGAAACTCTCGCTTTGCTTTTTTATATACTTATGCCGAAAAGTGATTCTTCTATGCCACCTTTCAAAAAATAATCATTCATAGTAAATGAAAAATGCCCTTAGTATACATATGTACACTAAGGACATTATAGTAATTAAAATACATTAAAATTTACGCTTACGAGCAGCTTCAGATTTCTTCTTACGTCTAACGCTTGGTTTTTCGTAATGCTCTCTCTTACGGATTTCCTGCTGAATTCCAGCCTTTGCACAGTTTCTTTTGAATCTGCGTAAAGCACTATCTAAAGTCTCGTTATCTTTTACGATTACATTTGACATAGCCTCACACCTAACCTCCCTCCAGTTGTGTATTGTGCCTATACAACTGTTTGGGTATTTTTTGAATAGCACTATATTGATTATATCAGAATTTTCTAATCTGTCAAGAGAAATCTTCAGTATCTTTTGAGAGATATTCGTTACCGGACACATAGAACCTACGAAGTAACAGTAACAGCTCTTTTTCCTATTGACTTAGCATATCACTTGCCTGCTTTGGATTTTCCTTCAATATACGGTTAAAATCATGCATAAATACTTTCAATTCTTCCTGAGTATCCATAGGCAAGGCATCTGTATCCACATATCCTACTAATCTTGTCACACTTAGATACAGTCGAATTTTATCTCTTCGCATCTTCTTTCTCAGCTGAATTTCTCGCAAAGTACATTCCAATGCACTCACATAATCTTCCAACCGGTAATAATCTACTGACATAGAAGCAAAGGAACGAATAACTGACAAATGCTCCATTCCATACACTTTTATTCGTAACATGCATGCTTTTTGGTCGTATTCCAATGCCTGCGCATTCTTGCCAAGTTTTCTTAACACGACCGCATACTTATAATAGAAATCACTCTGTTCTCTTGTATTCATTTGCTTCTCCGCAATCAAAAGACTATCTTGCAACCATTTTTCTGCCATTCGATAATCTCCCGATTGTATACAGATAGTAGCAAGTAACAAATAACTTTCTATTAACGGTATTTCATTTGCACCATTCTTATTTTTCTTAACTTTGATACCAGCCTTAATATAATCCATGGCCTTTTTGTACTCGTTTACCTTCGCATATACTTTCGCTATATCGCAGTATACATCCACAATTGGACTATCATTTAATTTCATATAATACTGCAAAGCTTTATCATACTTGCCACTCGCAAAATAAATTTCTCCAATTTCACGCAAAATAATGCACTTCTTTTTTTCCTGTTCCAACAACTTGTTCTTTAAGCTATTGTGTGCAACATCCTCTGTGTTTTGCTCATTGTTGTATTCCAGCCTCACACGTAATTCATCCATTTGCTTTTCATGCAATTTATATGCCTTTTTTAATAAGTCAATAGCCAAATCATATTTTCGATAACGCACAAAGAATGCATGACTAACAGCTGTCAATAATCCGCTGGCTCCTTTTTCTTCAATTCCCAGCTTCTCAAAAGCATTTTCTGCAATCAGCAGTAACTTATCAATCCGTGATACTGGGAGATCGTCATCCACCAAATCTTTTGCTATATTATTAAAAAATATACTTGTATTATTCCAATTCGGATCTAACTGGCTGACCACTGTTTCTGCTACAATAGGATGCAAACTAATCACATCTAATTCAATCTGCTTAATCCAACAACTTCTTAACAATTTTAGAATTGCAGTATGTGTTCCTTTCTTTCCATAGCGAACCACATCCTCTTTGGAAATTCCCGTATAAGGAACAACGCAAAGAAAACGCAAAACACACTTTTCATCTTCACTCAATTGGCGCATCTGAAAAACATCCGACAACATCTGATAAAGAAATTTATAATCCTTTTGGCCCTCTTTATGCACGGAAATTTTATGAATCAACACTTGAATCATATCATCCAAATTAATTTTTTGCTCATTTAGTTGTTTCGCAATCCACTCCAAAACCAGTGTATGTCCACCTACCAGTGAGATTACCTTTTCTATCTTCTCTACTTCCCGAGAATCTCTTGGTATGTAATAATGCTCAAATATTTTGAACAACTGGTCCTTCTGTTCAATCTCTTTAAGATGTATTACCGGAAATCCCTTAGAACTCCAATCATTCCTAGTTCCGATCAGAATATCACATTCGAACTTCAAAATCTGATCTAAGTATGGATCCGATGAACAATTAAAATTGTCAATTACCCACAGCACTTTTTTGGACATTAATACTTTTATCACTTCGTATTTACGTTCAAAATAATCTTCTTCTGTCTCCAAAAATAGTTCATCATATGTATTTCTACTCATATTATCCAGAGGAAGCTCCACATCACTTGCAATCATACCTGCAATATCTGAAAAACAGTTTGAAAAAATCACAACCTCATAATTTTCCCTTTGGGATAAAGCATAAACAGCCGCTAGCTCGCTTTTTCCAATTCCACCAATACCTTGTAGAAACACAACATGATTTCCATTTCTAAAATTTTGAACAATCTGTTCTAACTCTCTCTCCCGTCCCAAAAAACACTCTGGTCTTTCTGGCATTTTCCATTTTAAACTAACATCTTTATCCATTATAGCTCCCCATCTCCTCTTAATGAACTACTGCGTTAAATTCAAACTCAACTGCACTTCTTCTTCTGCTTCCTGTTTGAAATGTTCCATTGCATCCTGACTTAAGATCGGCAATTCCTCCAATGAACCAATCCCAAAACTCCTCAAAAACTCTTCCGATGTACCAAACAAAATCGGTCTTCCCGGTGCATCCAGTCTTCCAACTTCTTCCACCAGGTCATATTCTACTAACTTATTCACCGCATGATCACTCTTTACACCACGAATATTTTCAATTTCAATTTTTGTAATTGGTTGTTTATATGCAATAATCGATAAAGTTTCTAATAAAATATCTGTCAGAACATGTTTCTTTGGAATATGTGCAATACGAATTAGAGATTCATACATTTCCTCTTTGGTGCACATCTGAAAAGAACCATTTAGTTCAATTATTTGAATTCCACGATCCTCTGCATCATATTTATCCATCATATTTCGTATGATTTTTCTTGTTGTATCTTCATCATGCTCAATAACTGCTGCGATGCGCTCTAACTCAACGGCTTCTCCCATAGTAAATAAAACAGCCTCAATCACAGCCTCCAAACGCTTAATTTCCACTATGTATTCCTCCGAATTATTCCCATTCTGACAAATCTACTTCTTTACCGGTAAACGATATCTGTATATCACCAAATATAGCATCTTGCTCCACTTTCAAAACACTGATCTTCATCAATTCCAAAATTCCCATAAAAGTAACAATAATCTGTACTTTTGTACTTTGTGACTCTAACAAATTTCGAAACGAAAAAGTACCTTTCTCCCTGGCATAATGCTGAATGAATATCATTCGATCCGACAAAGTGACCTCTTCTTTCTCAATCTTTCCAAATTGACTCCGAATAGGATCTCTCTTTTCTACCTGTCTTCGCATTACTGCATTGAAAATGCTTTGTAACTTAGCCAAAGTCACATCCTGCATCAACTCTGCCACATCTACTTTTTCTTTATAATTGGCAATTTCTTCCGGAATAGTCGGTTCTTTATACACAACTTTTCCAGCATCCAACTGTCGGTCTTTCAAATCCAGAGACATATACTTATACATCTTATATTCCAACAATCGCTCCACCAATTCCTGTCTTGGATCTTCTTCCTCTTCTTTTGTCTCATCTCTTGGCAAAAGCATCTTAGATTTTATTTTTACTAATGTTGCTGCCATAACAAGAAACTCACTCATCACATCCATATCTCTTGTCTGCATATTTTTTATATACTCCATATATTGCTCTGTGATCAATACGATTGGAATATCATAAATATCTATTTTATTTTTATCGATCAGAAATAACAGAAGATCTAACGGACCTTCAAACACTTCCAGTCTAACTGGTATGCCCATAACAACCTCTCTTTCTCACTGCCCTAATATACCCGTAACAGTTCAGCCAGGGCTGTCCTGTTACGGCTCACAGCAAGCTTACGCATGCAAATTGCTGTGAGCCACACCCAATTTACACTTTCATACGTCCTTGCACAGCAATGTGTGCAAGGACTACCTGAACTGTTACATATACCCTACTACAGACCTAAACATGTATTGACAAGCATAAAAGAAAAGTGTCTGACTACACCAAATAAAATAGCCAATATCAAGATACATTTAATAAATGAATCACTTTTCACAATATTCAAATATCCATGTGCAGAACTTCCCGCTATAATCAACCCCATGTCAAACACCGATACGGGAAACAAATTTACCAAAAACATACTGACACTAAGGATGGCCATATAAATCCAAAAGAGTTGTCCAACAACACTCTTGATCCCTATATCATTAATTGCTAAATAAGACAGTTCGTATTTTTGCCTAAGCCTACAAACGGAACCAACAAAAGCCAACAGCAAACTAACAAATCCGCAGCTTCCCATAGAAATATTAGTTTTTGGATTGCTCACACGATACATTAATGGTTTGGAAAAACCGGCAAAAGAAACAACCGACATTACAACCCCTACCATATCTATATAGCATTGCAATCTCCATATCTTCTTCCTATAAAAAGAATGCTCCTTTTTAGGTAGCGAATGAACAAAAACTACTGCTTTCGGAAATTCATGCATGATCATAAGGAGCATAGACGCAGCAACAGCTACGAACACTTCTATGAGTTGCAAAGCAAAACCTCCCATTTTTACAAAATCCATCCGTTCTCCCTGCTACTTCCAGATAATTTCACATAGAATCTCTACTTATATTCTACCCACATTTCAAGCATTTCGCAAGTATTTTTCCATCCAGATTACTTACTCTTGCTTGTTGAAACTTTCTTTTTATTTCTTTTTTAGCTGTATGACTGAAATCTCCGGCTTGTTAAATAATCTTAGTTTTATGGTGTGCATCCCCAATCCTCTAGATAATACCATTTTCGTGTTATCTATCTGAAACTGCCCATGATCATATTTAGGAAACAACTCATATGTAGTGGATATCACTCCCCCTAAAAAAGGAAGGATTACAATTCCACCATGCACATGTCCGGAACACACAAGATTTGCCCCCCACTTAGCATATTCTTCGAAATAAACAGGGGTATGTGCCAATAAGATTGTATATTCCTCTTGCTTCTTTCCAATTAACTCAGCTACATTCGAGTGGTCAAATCTAACATCCTCGTAGAACTTAGCAAAATATTCCTTCTGCAAATGTAAGCCAGCCACCTGAAGGGTGGCCTTTTCTCTTTTCAAAGAAATCGTTTCATTTGCCAAATAAATGACACCCATTTTTTTTATACGCTCCACAAACTGAGCATATTCCAAACAGGTTTCCACTCGTCTTTCTAGATACTCCTCATGATTGCCCGGTGTATATATTACCGGATATTTCTTTACGAGTCCTTTTAATAATAACAAGGTTTTATCTGCGTGAAAATGATCACTTTTAACCAACATATCACCTGCTATCATAATATAATCCGGAGATTCTTTTTCTATTTTCTCCAGAAGTTTGGAATTATGCTCTCCGTATTGATTTTCGTGTAAATCCGATAATAAGATGATTTTACACCCATCAAATTCATCCGGTAACTTTGAATCTATAATTTCATAATATTCGCATTTCAATGTCACATTATAGTAAACACTAAGTCCGATTACACACACACAGCCCAATAACAACAGATACAATAGATACAACATTCTACATTTTCCTTTCCCTTACTGTAGCACCTTCTGGATCGTACTCCTTAACATATCAATATCAATGGGCTTTGCCACGTGTCCATTCATACCACTTTCAATAGACTGCCTTGTATCATTGTCAAATGCATTGGCAGATAATGCAATAATCGGAATACTTCTCGCATCTTCCTTGCCAGATGTTCGAATACATCTTGTTGCTTCGATTCCATTCATAACCGGCATACGAATATCCATCAAAATGCAATCAAAGCAATGTGGCTCGTTATTTTCAAAAATCTCTACGGCCTCTTTTCCGTTTTCTGCAATAGAAACAATCATTCCATCCATTTCCAATAAGGTCTGTGCAATTTCTGCATTTAACGCATTGTCTTCTACCACTAATATACGTTTCCCTTCCAAAGAAACTCCATCTAACTTCTGACTAACCTCTTTCACTTCTTCCTCGTATGTAGGCATGGTTAATGTAAAGCTGAATGTAGAGCCTTTTCCTTCTTCACTTTCTGCCGTAAGATTTCCACCCATTAAATGCACAAGGTTGTTACTAATTGCCAACCCTAAACCTGTACCTCCATATTTATGTGCAGTATCCATTTTTTCCTGTTCAAATGCCTCAAAAATCCTCTCTTTATTTTCCTCACTAATTCCAATTCCTGTGTCTCTCACATAAAATGCAAAGGCAATAAAGTCCCTTTCTTTTATGACCTGTCGAATCCCCAAAGTAATCGAACCTCCCATAGGAGTAAATTTCAAAGCATTTCCTAAAAGATTAATTAACACTTGATTCAATCTCAATTCATCTCCAATTACTTTTGGAGTTTCATAAAAGGTATCCAACTTAAACTCAATGTTCTTCTCTTTTGCCTGCGGTCGAATCAACACATCTAATTCCTCTATTACCTCTTCCAAATTAAACTTTTCAGAGTTGATGGTCATCTTTCCACTTTCAATTCGAGACATATCTAAAATATCGTTAATAAGAGATAGCAAATATTTCGTAGACACATCAATTTTCCCCAGACACTCCTCCACTTTATTCTGATTTGTAATAGATGCCATAGCAATGTTTGTCATACCTATAATAGCATTCATAGGAGTACGTATTTCATGAGACATACGAGATAAAAATTCTGATTTCGCTTTGCTGGCAATATCTGCATTCACACGGCTGATATGGGTAGAAATAATTTTTGTCACTTCCTTAAACACATGTTTTTCCTCTTGCGTCCATGCACGGTTTGGTTCTTTTGCAACGAAATCTATCGCCCCCTTGTATTCTCCCTCTTCACACATAGGACAAAACAAGTTCGATTTGTTCTCTATCCCTTCTAACAATCCACCTAAACTTTCTTTATATCTCTCCATAAACTTTACAGAAAGTTCCAAATCTCCATTTTTTTCCAGAATCTCATAAGCTCTTTGAAGCAAACGAGGGTTCTCAAAATGGGACACCTTATTAACTTCTCCCGGCTCTGGATTACTAGCCCACCGATAATTCATATGAAAACTTAAATAATCCATATCCGCCTCAATAACACGAATCTCTGAAAGATCATATCTTTTTCCAACTCGAGCCATCAAAACATAAATGGCACTCTTTAAATCTTTTGTCTTCTCAAGAATTCCAAAAGCAAAGGAAATAATATCATCCTCATGTACAGGATTGGTATCAATAATCTCTGAGATTTCTCTCTCACTAAATTCAGACTGTACTATCATTTCCTGAATCTCATCTGATATATTAATATAGTTTGCCTGCTTACCTTTTGCATTATCCTTTAGATAACAAAACGCCAAATGTGCATATTTCAACATTTGGTCATAGCTGTTGAATACGGCTGTAGAGGCTCTTCCAATACTGCAGGACAAAGTGATTTCTTCATTTTCTCCTGCATATACACTATGTACTTTCTTAATAATTTCTTTCGCAGTACGCTCTGCTTTTAAACTATTGGAATTTTTCTGGAATAAGATAAATTCATCTCCGCCAAGACGAATACAAATATCTCCATTGCTGGCAATGTTACGAAGCATCTCCGCCACTTCCAGTAAAATCGTATCAGCAAACATATATCCATATATGTCATTTAACTGCTGAAAATGATCAATTCCAATGAGAAAAAACTCACATTCTTCCTGTTTTGGTTTTGCAGTCAAATATTGCTCGATTAAAATTCTTCCACATTCTTCTGTATATAAACCTGTCAGCCGATCTCTATGACTCTCTTCAAGTTTCTTCCATTCCTGCTCTTTTCTTGCCTGGATATTTCTTGATGTACCAATAACCTTAATTGGTCTTCCATGTTCAACAATTACACTTCCTTTTAAAGAAAGCCATACGTATCTCACCTGGCCATCTTCCTGTTTCACACGATATCTAGTCTCAAATGGTTCTGTTTTCTCTCCTTTAAAAAACTGAATTGCTTTTTCGATATCCTGATAATGAAACATTTCACCAGTCAATATCTTTGCCTCATAATTTTCTATTTTCATTCGGTTTCCGTTTGTTTTTTTTCCGTTTAAAATAGAACCAAAAAAAGTACACACATCTTCGTCAATATCATATTCAAAAATCGTATCTGACGAACTCTCCATAGCAATCTGGTATCTTTCTTTTTCTTCTTCAAGAGCAGATTGCATTTGCGACTGTCTTATCATATCACGATACAGTAATCGGATCATCAACCAACCAATCACACTGATCAACAAAATAATAATAATACGAAGCATGAGATATCCAAAATCAAACCATACATATTTCGGCGATACTGACAGCCTCCATGTTGTATCTGCCACACGCAATTCTGCCGCAACAGGACTTACTATACAATCTTCATACCTACCACAAACAGAACCCTGACTCTTCCCATCTTCTATTAGTTCTAACTGATAACTGTATCCTTGTAAATTTGAATTTAACAAGTCATCCATGTAACTTACCTTCACACCAATAAGAGAAAAACCCCAAGGTTTCTCATCCTCTGAATTGTTCTGATTGGCACCACTCGTATGCAAATAAATCGGTTGCATAGCTATAAGTACCGGTTCTCCATCCTCTCCTGCTTGCATTACCTTTGAGACAGCCATTTTCTCGTTTTTAACTGCAAGTTCTACTGCTTCTTTGGTTGCTTCTTCTTTATACAGATTTATATTTTGCAAATTCCAATATTTATTAGCAGGATGTACTTTTTTTATTACACCATCCGGAGCCATGGCAGCAAACGAAATATTGGGATACATTTCTTCTATATTTTGGGAAATTGCAAAGAAATCTAAATTATCTGTACCATTTTGCGAAATAGAAAAATTATAAATATAAGTATCGTTAAACATACTCCTTAACTGATATTCTAATTCATTGGCACAATCATTTGCCAGGTCCTGTGCAATTTCTTTTTCTTCTCTCACTTCAATCTGTTCCAGCTGGACCAATACTAAAAACGCTATCACTAAGACGACTGTGCCCAACAGGATATTATTTATTTTTTTGCTATTTAATCTTTTCATATTCTTTTTCATATCTTACCATTCCACTTGTCCATTCATTCTATTATCTTTCTCATCAATACATCCTATTCATTTTACCTTTTTGCAATCCAAGAATCAATGTAAAAAAAGAAAATCTTTCTGACTGTCTTCGACTTTCAGAAAGATCTCCTCTACTCTATTTCGCTTTTGTATATTGTTTACTACCCTTTATAACAGGAACAACTAACATTCAAACCCAGCAGGCACTATTTTGTTTCTAATAATTTTTCAACACTTACAAGCTTTACACAAAGCACAAACAAATCTGCTGCCTGTGACAATTCCTCTGGTGTAGGAAGTGTCGGTGCAATACGGATGTTAGAATCTTTTGGATCCTTTCCATAAGGGAAGGTAGCTCCTGCCCCTGTCATAACAACTCCAGCTTCTTTACATTTACCAACAACTTCTTTTGCACAACCTTCTAATGTCTCAAAAGAAATAAAGTATCCACCATTCGGATTTGTCCAACTAGCAATTCCTAATCCACCAAGCTCGGAATTTAACACATTTAATACAGCTTCGAACTTTGGACGAATTACTTCTGCCTGTTTTGCCATATGCGCACGAATGCCTTCTGCATCCTTTAAGAACTTTACATGTCTTAACTGATTGATCTTATCATGACCGATTGTCTGAATCGTCAATTTTTCCTTTATATCAGCCACATTCTTTACTGATGTAGATAAAGCAGCTATACCAGAACCTGGGAACGTAACCTTAGATGTAGAAGCAAACTGATATACCATATCTGGATTTCCAGCCTTCTCGCACTCTTCCATAATGTTCAAAATCTCATCTTGCTTATCTTCATATATATGGTGTACACAATATGCATTATCCCAAAAAATTCTAAAGTCCTTAGCTGCAGGCTTTAATGCTGCAAATCTGCGTACTGTCTCATCTGAGTATGACAATCCCAATGGATTTGCATACTTAGGAACACACCAAATTCCTTTTACAGAAGCATCTTCATTCACATACTTCTCAACCATATCCATATCCGGACCATCTTCTGACATAGGAATATTAATCATCTCAATGCCAAAACTTTCTGTGATTGCAAAATGTCTATCATATCCTGGAACAGGACACAAAAATTTTACTTTGTCTAATTTACACCACGGAGTCTCTCCACACA